>CANNIJ010000068.1 GCA_947505025.1 Legionellaceae bacterium
CATGCTCCAACACGCTGCGTTGCAAGGCCGATGGATCAGTAGAGCCACACCCTTGGTTGATATTAAATCCATCAGGCTTATTGCCAATTACAATTACATCGGCACCAAGTTCAGCAAAAACATTAGGTGCTATATGATAAGTTGCGCCATGCGCGCAATCTACTACGACCTTAAGACCTGACAAACGCGTCAATGAAGGCAGTGTTGATTTGCAGAACTCGATATATCTGCCTGGGGCATCACTTACACGAGCGGCCTTGCCTAGCTGCGCTGCTGGAACCAACGTCATCGGGCGCTCCAACATCTGTTCTATAGCACTCTCAAATGAATCAGGTAGTTTACTACCTTGCGCTGAAAAAAACTTGATCCCATTATCTTCAAATAAATTATGTGAGGCGCTGATCACAATTCCGGCATTCGCACGTAATGTTTGAGTCAGATATGCTACTGCCGGTGTAGGCATAGGCCCTAACAAACGCACGTCTACACCCGCAGCAGATAAGCCTGCTTCCAAAGCAGATTCCAGCATATAACCAGATACCCGTGTATCTTTTCCAATTACTACTTTTGTGCGTTGATCATTGGCTAAAACACGCCCAACAGCCCAGCCTAGCTTCAACATAAACTCAGGATTGACATTACTGCATCCAACTCGACCACGAATGCCGTCTGTTCCGAAATGTTTACATGGTATCAACTGCTTGCTCCTTGTGTCACTGCGTGGAATAAATTAACTGCATGCACCGTTTCTAGTACATCATGCGTGCGTAAAACTGATACGCCATGCATGATACCATAAACACTTAATGCGAGTCCGCCGTTGCGCCTGCCAATTAAAGATGAATCGGCAGTCCAGCAACCTACTGTTTTTTTTCTAGACACCCCAAGCACCACAGGCATTCCATGCCGCTGATATTCAGACAAATTTAGGATCATCTCTAGGTTATGTTCTTGAGTCTTGCCAAAACCAAAACCCGGGTCAACTAACAAATGTTTACTTAAAATACCTGCTGATATACATGTACCAATGCGTTCAGCAAAAAAAGCATGCATATCATGCATCATATTCTGGCTGTATTTTGGGTTATCCTGCATGTTTTCTGGAGTACCTTGCATATGCATTATGCATACAGGTACATTTAACTTAGCGGCCATAGACAGCGAATCCGGATAACTTAAAGCATAAATATCATTAATCATGCCGGCACCTGACTGCACCGCATCATGCATAACAACTGGCTTATATGTGTCAATCGAAATACAGATCGGATGTGCAGATCGTATTCGCTCGATTACAGGCATAACTCGGTCTAGCTCAAGTTGCGCTGATATAGCAATGGCGCCAGGACGCGACGACTCGGCGCCAATGTCAATTAAATCGACGCCTTGCTCGACCATGGACATTGCATGATCATAGGCCGCGTCCACTGAGATGTACTTGCCACCATCTGAAAAAGAGTCTGGAGTTACGTTCAGAACTCCCATCACTAATGGTTTGCGGATAATCTTTGGATTGGCATGCATATCTGCCAGCCAATCCAAGAAATCAACCTGATTCACTATGCCTCATGCTCATTCGATGAAGCTACTTGCACTCGCTTTTTACGTGTGGCTTTAACTTTTGTGCCCGTCGAATCATCAGTTCCATTGGGTGGAGTGATGTTCCAGTCGGCGGGTGGCTGAGGCATATTCCCCGCTAAGATCTCAGCGATTTGCTCACTGTCGATTGTCTCATATTTAATTAAAGTTTCTGCCATCAAATGTAAGGCTGGCATATTATTATTCAATACTTCGGTAGCACAGACATACGCCCGATCAATGATTTTACGTACTTCTTCGTCTATTTTTTGTGCTGTTTGATCTGAGACCTCTTTATTTTGACTCACGCTACGACCCAAAAATACCTCACCTTCCTCTTGTCCAAACGTAAGTGGTCCCAAACTTGACAAGCCCCAGCTGGTCACCATTTTACGGGCTATTTCTGTAGCCCGCATTATATCGTTAGATGCTCCAGTGGTAACATGATCAGCGCCAAAGATTAATTCTTCGGCGATACGGCCGCCAAACAAACTGGCTAATTGGCTGTCTAAACGTTGTTTGCTATGGCTGTAGCGATCTTTTTCAGGCAGAAACATCGTAACCCCTAAAGCTCTGCCCCGCGGAATAATTGATACCTTGTATACAGGATCATGTTCTGGGACCATCAGGCCAACAATTGCGTGCCCGGCCTCATGATATGCTGTTAATTTTTTCTCTTCGTCACCAATCACCATCGAGCGTCGCTCGGCACCCATCATAATTTTGTCTTTAGCTTTATCTAGCTCTAACATACTAATGCTTTTTTTGTTTGACCTGGCCGCAAATAAAGCTGCTTCATTGATCAAGTTTGCCAGATCAGCTCCAGAGAAACCTGGTGTTCCCTGAGCCAACGGGATCAGAGTAACTCCTGCAGCCATGGGTACTTTTTTAGAATGGACTGTTAAAATTTGCTCACGCCCACGAATATCCGGTAACGGAACTACAACCTGGCGATCAAAACGGCCGGGTCTTAACAAAGCCGGATCTAAAACATCCGGTCGATTGGTCGCAGCAATCACAATGACACCTTCATTGCCTTCAAAACCATCCATTTCAACTAACAGCTGATTTAAAGTCTGCTCACGCTCATCATGACCACCGCCTAACCCCGCGCCTCGATGCCGTCCGACCGCATCTATTTCGTCGATAAAAATAATGCACGGAGCTTGTTTTTTTGCTTGCTCAAACATATCTCGCACACGAGAGGCGCCAACCCCAACAAACATTTCCACAAAATCCGAACCGGAAATAGTAAAGAATGGCACTTTGGCTTCGCCTGCTACTGCACGAGCCAATAATGTTTTACCTGTACCAGGAGAACCCATCAATAGTACGCCACGCGGGATCCTTCCGCCTAATTGTTGGAATTTTGTTGGATCACGCAAGAAATCAACTAACTCTTTTACTTCATCTTTAGCCTCATCAACACCGGCAACATCTGCAAAAGTTACTTTTACCTGATCTTCACCCAATAAACGTGCTCTAGAGCGTCCAAATGACATTGCTCCACGCCCACCACCACCTTGCATTTGGCGCATAAAGAACACCCAAACACCAATCAGCAATAACATTGGGAACCAATTAACAAACAAATGTAAGAGGAAACTTTCCTGCGGTTTATCTTGACCGATCACATTGACATTTGCTTTCAGCAACAAGCCTAATAAAGCATCATCTTTCATCGGCATATATGTTATAAAGCGTTGGTCATTCTTTGTGATGCCTTTAATAACTTTTTCATCTTCAATCGCCACAGTTTTTACCGTGCCCTGATCGACTTCTTTCAAAAATTGACTGTAAGAAACCTTTTCCATCATCGCGGTCCGCGGACCAAAATTACTAAACACTGATACCAGTACAACTGCTATCATCAGCCACAGGAATAAGTTTTTTATCATGTCGTTCAAAATAGTTGCTCCTCTTGGGTACTACATCAGGCATAATATTAATATTACTTTATATAATAGCCCTTCGCCAGCAAATAGGTTTCTCTGGAACGTGCGCGTGATGCTTTTGGCTTACGAATTACTACTCGTTCAAAATGACTACGAGCTTGTTTTACCAGGTTGTCAAATCCACTGCCATGGAATACTTTCATAACTAATACGCCACCTGGTTTGAGCATCCTCAACGACATATCTAAAGCTAATTCAACTAAAGCCATCGCCCGTATAATATCAACAGCAACATTACCACTCATATTTGGTGCCATATCAGATAAGATCACATCTGCACTTTGCGGGGGAACCAGGTCACATAAAGATTTAAACACTCCAGGATCTTCGAAGTCACCTAAAATAAAATCAACTCCAGGTATAGGATCCATCGGCAAAATATCTAAAGCTACAATCCGGCCCTGGCCATTCAGGCGCTTAGCAACATACTGAGCCCAACCACCTGGCGCTGATCCCAAATCCAAGACTGTCAGGCCCGGCATGAATATACGTTCTTTTTCATCTATTTCTTGAATTTTATAGACCGCGCGACTGCGATAACCCTCGGCGTGAGCACGTTTTACAAACGGATCATCAAAATGTTCTTTTAACCATCTCTGACTACTTTTAGAACGCTGCATGGGCACCATCAAACAAAAAAATAAAATAAAGCTTTATTTTAAGGACATTTTGTGCGATTATATAGCATGATATCGCTGTCGAGCAAGAAACCACATGTTATCAAAAACTGAGAATAAAAGCCAACTTAATACTCAATGTATAAAAATACTCAAAGAGTATCTGGATTCAACAAAGACAATGGCAGAAGTAGAAAGCAGTATAAAAGACTTAGCCTCAAAGTATAAAAGTCATATGGGTTTTTTTTGGAATACCCGAGCTAATTATTTATTTTCTATGTCGTTAGACCCCAACGAGATAGCAATGATCAAAACGCTAAATACTGAAATCAGTCAAGTGGTTAAGTTTGGCAGTATCAATGATTTACTTGATCAGCTGATTGCCAATAATAAGTTATATCATCGCCCTAATTATTTAAAAAACATTATCGACAAAACATCTTATGATATAAATCCAGCATGGTATTTTTTATCCTTATCCAGCATAATCTCTGCGTGCAGTACAACCGGACTGGCACTACTTTATACAGACAAACTAGCAGACTCATGTTCATGGACCACTCAGGATATGCCGGCATGGATCTTAGACAAATTTTTATGGGCGGCAAAACATGGTCCTGTCCTGGGCCTGGGATTCCATTCTATTATTCTTGTATACACGCTATGGTATGGTTTATCACACGACGAAAAACAATCAACTTGCAAATGGGAGAAAATCACATCCGAAACTATTCGTCTTAGCATGATACTTTTAGGCCACATATTAAACATATGCTTGATTGCATGTCCGTGGTTATTTATTGCAGCTGTCATCATCGAGGGCACTGAAGCGGGTTACGAATATTTTACGATGCCTTGGCAATTAGTACAGGACGAAAGTATGAGCGCTCATGATTTCATCTGCCTAAAAAATCAACACGACTTATTGTGCCAACAACGACTATGTCATCTAATCGTAGCGATATTACTCGTAGCCTGCGTGGTATGTTGGAATTTATTCCCTCCAAGTTTGGCTCTAAGTTTGGCTTGTGTTCTATTTATTGCAGTAGTAGTGATCACTAGAGAGTGTATTAAAGCTCAACTAAGCACATGCGCAGGAGCGAATTTACAAAATGAACTAAGTGAACTAAGGTGGTGTAACATTCTTTCTGTAAACTCGGTTCCGCAGTTTTTGACGCTATGAGGCCAAAAAACCATACATCACGCGGCCTTCTGATATCGCAGTGATGGCGTTGGCTCCATTCTACCCAAGTCCTTTCCAGCAAGATGCTTGGTTGACGCGCGATCTGGTAAAGACGCCTCCATCAGCTCCTTGAATTTATCAAACTCCTTTTTGGGTTCTTCCGCGTTAACAATATGGCTAACACCATCAATCAAAGCTGCTGCATTAATATGTTCTATCAGGCAACCAACGGGCATCCCGGGTTGTTTGTTTTTAAGCCGGGCAGATTGTAGTGGGTGTAGGAGTAAAAGATGATCGCACAACAGGCTCAGCGTTACGCCATTCGTAGCGCCATCAACACCATGTTGTTTGCTCAATGTATTCCAACCACCGTGTCCTTTCCAGTCCTGGATAAAAACCTCGACTAACCATCGTAACGTATACGCTTGTGCTACATCCTTGTGTCGCCACGTTAGATCAGTGGCGACAATAAAGCGATAATCCGTTTCGCCTTCATATTTTAGTGCAATAATAAATCGTTTTTTTCCATGCGCCTTCACGACCAATCTGGCCGCTAACATAGTGACGACATTGGTTTTACCACCTCGTATAATAAGAGTGGTTACAACTCCCGCACTACGTGCAAAATAGACGGTCAGAGGGATATTTTTTCCGCGACTACGCACCAATTGGTTCTTACGCAGCTGGCTAATCACTTGGGCGCAAGATGTTAATCTCGCCGCTTCATCCATAAAGTGAGCATTTCCGTACAATGCGTCAGCCAATACGGCCTGAACACGGACACTTGGATGATTTTTAGAGAAAGTTTCAAGCAGCTCTAGCGCCAGCGCTTGTTTACTTGGATACGCTGGATTAGGTTCCGGGCGTTTTGTACGATCTTTAGCGGGTATTCCAGCTTTTTTCTGATCTTTATTGGTTTTCTTCCATGCCTTCAGTGCTGGATCAGGAGTATAAAATCGAAAGCCAACGGGGATGGTGACCAACCCCGTGACTAGGATCAAAAAAATGAACTCTTGACCATTAAACCAGCCGCCTGTTCTCTTATCTTTAACCTTATGGACGCCTGCTATTTTTGAGGTGTTTCGTGAACGTACCTTGTCTGAATCATCAAGCACAAGAACACCAGCTGTCACTGCATAATGCGATAGCACCTGCGCAACGCTAGCTTGCAGGAGGTGTGCCCATGCTATGTTTGCATGACGAAAAACCCAACGCAAACGGCTTTCCTTAAACGAACCAAGGCTTCTCCGTGCAAATGCAGCCCAATTGAAACTTCCAGCTACAATCAGCCCCACTAAAACAGTGACAAGCCAGCCACGCTGGCTCTTTGTTAATGGAGTCGCTGCAATTCGATTCAGGGAGGCATTCAATCCAGTTACATAGTCAACTACACAGCTCAGCGGGCGTATCAGCACAAACAATCCTTGTCATACATCACAAAAACCGGCAATATACCACTGTCGGCCTGCTGTTACAGCATTGATTGTTTTTGCTAGGCGAAAACAGGAGCTCCTTCAGTAGCCCGACCTACTTCTCTATAAAAACTGCGGAACCGAGTATTTATGTTAGTTTCGAATCAAGAAAAACGCACCTTTATTTTGATTTTTATCATAACGTTAATAATTAAGTTATGGCTGGCTGCCTATTTCCCATTGACGGGTGATGAAGCTTATTTTTATCAATGGGGCACCCATCCTAACTGGGGGTATTATGACCATCCTCCGATGGTTGGCTGGTTGCTTTATTTGCTGACACGCATTTCGTCTCACCCAGTAATATTAAGATTGATCACGGTATTGGTTTGGAGTTTTATTGCATTAGGTATTGTTGACCTACTTAAACGAATGGTGCCCTCTCAAGAGCCTACTGCATGGTATTTGTCCGCAGTGTTTTTAACATTACCTTTCACGTGGGCGCTTAATTTGATTACAACGGATACGCCGTTGATATTGTTTGTTTTTTGCTCTGCATATTGTTTCATTCGTACCCAACTGGATGATAAAATATTATGGTCAATTGGGACAGGGGTATTTCTCGGATTAGCGTTTCTTTCAAAATATTTTGCTGTATTATTAGGCATTGCGTATTTTGTTCATTTTCTAATGCATATTAAAAACAAAGGCTCTTTACGTCATTTAGCTATCATCACCTTAAGCGCAATGCCTTTTGTGGCAATAAACGTGGGTTACAATACGACGCATTGCTACAATAACATCATGTTTAATATCTATAATCGCAATCAAAATGCACAATTTTCTTTACAAAATGTAGGTCTGTATTTATTAATGATGGTTTATTTAGTCACTCCATGGTTTACTTTCAGCTTGTTCAAAATTAAATCTAAAAATAAATTACAAAATGACATCGTTGTTTTGTTTTTGATTCCATTGTTGTTCTTTTTCCTGATCTCATTTGAAAAAAAAATAGGCTTGCATTGGGTTCTTGGTTTCATGCCCTTTATATTTATTTATGCGGGCATGCAGTTAGAAATTACACTCCTAAAAAAATATTTACGCTGGAACATTTGGTTTTCAATGCCCCATTTTGCTGTCTTGAGCGCTATTATTATTCTTCCCCTGTCTGTATGGGAGCCCTTTAGTTTTTACGAGCGGATTGTTTTTCATAAAAATACATCGCAGATTGTGTCAGGACTTCGTCAAAATTTACCAATTGGTAGTTTGATAATGGCGACTGGTTATACTCCTGCATCAATTTTGTCATTCGCTGCCGGAGAGTATTGGGATGTCTTTGGCGGCGATAGTAGTTCACATGCGCGTCAAGATGATATTATTGTTGATTTTCGTCAATTGAATGGAAAGCCAATACGCATAAGTGATGCTCATGAAATGAAGAAGGAATCCTTTTCACCCTATTTTGATTCAGTAACTACCGGTTCATTTATTGTCGCAGGTGTTCGTTATTGGTATGTAGATGGCGTTCATTTTAATTATGTGAATTATCGAGAGCATATTCTTAAAAATATAAACCAGCACTACTATAAGATTCCGAAGTGGTTACCGATGAAGAATTGTCAATTTTTAGAAAAATATGATTTTGCTCGCCAATAATAAAGTATACTGCCCCCAACAAGGTAGGTTGTACCGTAGGCGCAGAGGATTAACGTCGTAAGGAAATGACATGAAATGCTGCAAAAGCTATAGGAAAGATGGTGGTAGACCCACCCAGATCGGCTTTTCAGAGCAGGTTCCAAACCTCTTGAAGTGGCTGTTATTAAGCGTAATAGTAAATCAATCTTGCAACCTGATTTTGCG
>CANNIJ010000069.1 GCA_947505025.1 Legionellaceae bacterium
AGGATCAAACTCTTAAGTTTTTTTCCTATGCTAGTATCTTACAACCAGCTGCTTATTCTTTTCTACTTCTGCCTCAAAGGCAATTTAAAGCGCCCACACAGTTTGTTTTCTCTGAATTTTTAATCAACATTCGCCCCGAAGGCGTGCTGCGTATTCTACTCATCCACGAACTTATGTCAACTACTTTTTGTAAGTTTTTACGTACATAATCAACTTAAGTTAAAATACAGACATTTTTATCACTTCAGGATGATTATTCTGGCGGACCAATACACAGAGTCTTGTGTTTTCGCCCAGCATGCTCACGAACCAGCCTTGGCACCAAATAGCCCGGCAACAAGTTCTGCAGCTCATTAAAAATCTCTAAAGCTTGTTCATTTGGAAGATTGAAATGGCTGACGCCATTAACTGGGTCTAATAAATGTAAATAATAAGGCAATACCCCACAGGCAAATAAACGCTCGCTCAATGCCGCCAAGACATCCGCCTGATCATTAACGCCCTTAAGTAGAACTGACTGATTCAGTAATACCAATCCTGCGGCAGCCAAATCCCTGCAAGCAGCCTCTACGGACTCATCAAGCTCTTGCGCATGATTACTATGTATAACCATGACTTTTTGCAGTTTACATCTCTGGATTGCATCCAAAAATGACGCATCGATTCTTTCCGGCAGAACCACGGGGATCCGCGTGTGAAACCTGACCGTTTTTACATGACTAATCAGCGCAAGCCGATCCAAGATCTCAATCAGGGTATTATCACTTGCAATTAATGGATCACCACCGCTCAAAATGACCTCGCGCACACTTATGTCATCAGCAATGTAATCCAGTGCTGCGTTCCAACCTTTACGTCCTGGATTATTCTCTTGATAAGGAAAGTGGCGTCTAAAGCAATAACGACAATTAACCGCGCATACACCCGATATAGTCAATAGTACACGTCCAGGATATTTATGCAGCAATCCTGGAACCTGAATAACGGACAACTCACCCAGAGGATCATGTGAAAAACCTGGAGCCAGATCTAATTCAACCGCTTGAGCTAAAACCTGTAACAGCAATGGATCCAGAGGATCCCCTGGTTGCATACGTGAAGCAAAACCGCGTGGCACACGGGTTTTAAATTGTTTTTCTGATTCAATTCCAGCCAAATGCTGGGGAATATTTAAAAAATCGAGTAATTCAGCCGACGAAGCAAAACCACTAGATAACACTTTTTGCCAATTAGAATCTCGCATTAGTTTTCCATACTTGATAAACTATATGAACCTTAACGAATTTTTAACAAAATCTCAACACCGGAGTATGCATGGCACATTACAATACCAATGAATTAAAGAATGGCTTAAAAATAATGATGGATCTGGCGCCATGCACTATTATTGACTGCGAATTCGTCAAGCCCGGCAAAGGCCAGGCATTTACTCGACTAAAAACACGCAATCTCAAAACCGGACGCGTAGTGGATCGTACGCACAAAGCTAACGAAACTTTTGAAGCAGCTGATATTGTTGATATTGAAATGCAATATTTATACAGTGATGGTGAACACTGGCATTTCATGGTACCCGAGACTTTTGAACAATACGCCGTTGGCAGCGCGGGGATCGAAGAAGCAATTAAATGGCTCAAAGAGCAAGACATGTGTGTGGTTACATTATGGAATAATGAACCTATGTTGATTGCTCCTCCGAACTTTGTAGTATTGACTATCACTGAAACCGACCCTGGATTAAAAGGTGATACGTCTGGCGGTGGTGGTAAACCCGCAACACTAGAAACCGGCGCTGTAGTCCGCGTGCCTTTATTTGTACAAAAAGGCGATGTAATTAAAGTAGATACACGTACCGGCGAATACGCTTCGCGTGTAAAATAAGTGCATTAGCACGTGGATATTCAGAGGTTTGGCGTACTCTTATCGCCCTGGATATCCATGACTGTAACCGGTATAGAAGTAATAACGTGGGTTCCAAAAAGATGGGCCATAACCATCATTGTAATTACCATATCCATCATAACCTACGGTATACCCAGTAAAGCCTGGATTATAATCTGCTGTGCTCGCTGGGGTAGCGTCTATATCCACAGGTTTTGTGGTTGCGCAGCCTGATAACAACACAATCAGCAGCATAACTGTTAATTTTCTCTGGCGCATAATTGTCTGCCTGTAAGTGATCTTATGTTAAGTATAGAAGCAGACCTATACTTAAGCATGAATTATTGCTCTTTTATTATCATTAAGCACAATAATAGCCAATATTATATTTCTTGGAGAGCCGGATGACATCAAACTCAAGACAAGCATTTACTATAATTGCCCATCGTGGTGACAGTGCGCATGCACCAGAAAATACTTGCGGCGCATTTCTTCAAGCTAAGAAATCTGGTGCGAGAACTATAGAGTTTGATGTTAGATTAACTCGTGATCTTGTGCCAGTAATCTTGCATGACCGAACTTTGGAACGTACAACAAATGGAACAGGCTTGTTGCATGAAAAGATGTATGAGGAGATTAAACATCTAGATGCTGGATCTTGGTTTGCCTGCGAGTGGAGTGCGGAAAAAATACCAGCGCTAGATGAAACAATTTCTCTATTAAAGCAACTAAATTTACATGCATATGTTGAACTATGTCCGCATAAAAGCAATGTGTTGGAAACCAGTGAAGTTGTACTTAAAGCTTTAAACCAACTATGGACCTGGGAACCACTGCCGGTTATTTCCAGCTTTAACATACAATGTTTAGAATATGCTTTAAGGCATAGTCCACAATATCCACGCGGACTATTACTGGATAAGTGGGCAGATAATTGGTTGCAGCTGGCGACCAAAGTTCGTTGTTCTGGACTACATTTAAATCATAAGCTTTTAACGCCAACTAGAATCAGTAAGATCAAAAATGCAGGTTATTTACTTTATGCATACACGGTCAATAACCTACAACAGGCAAAAAAACTATATGAATGGGGTGTGGATGGTATTTACAGCGATGATCCAAATATATTGCATGGCATATAGTGTCTTGTTAACGCGCTCCATTATCATCCTGGTTTATAGTGTTCGGTGTTTGATTCATTATCCCCAATAGTGTCCGTATTTGCGGCTCCTCTGCGCATCTGTAGGTGTTAGAACCAGCGCTAGATAAGGGTTAGAATGCGGCATCTAAATTAAAATGTCGCGGAAATAATGAGTTAAATCACCCTTCAGCTGGATATAAAATCGCCTGAAGTTGTCTCGCAACGTATTGATACTCTAGGCAATATTGTCTTTGAAGTAAAGAGTAAAAATGACCATAGTACCTGCCACAAGGGTTGTAAACCCGCGACAAAACAGAATGGACGTGCGCCAATAAGAAGGATCCGACACCTGGCGATTTTTGACCAGCCGGTCTATTTGCAAATTGTCCCTGTTCGTTATATTTGCGAACACTTTGATGACCAGTCTACGATGACACTGCCTGTTTCTAGACTTTAAGAGATTCGAAATTTACGCATGATGAATTTCTACAGATGCGCAGAACTGCCTAATTTGCCGTGACACCGATGGCCTTTTGTTGGACACTTTAGTCCTTTTATGGTATGATTTTGCTAGTTGGTATTGAATTTATTTAGGACTACTATGCAAACAAAAGTATTGCTTAAAGCTTACGCGCAAACCGCTCAAAAACAAAGTAGACCAATGTCTGAAGACTTTACTCTGGCGGGGCTTACGGATGAAATTTTGAAATATAATGAGGCGGATCGGCTGACTTTACTCTCTAATCTTGAACGCCATAGTTCTAGTACATATACAAATCATCTTAATTTACTAGAAGGTCTTCACAGTGTTTTTCAATTATTGCTTGCAGCAGATATCAGTAATGATCAAAAAACAGCATTAGTTATTAAACTTATGGATTCAATTGATGTATGCACCACTGGATTTCATGTGCGTGTTAATTCAATTTTGATTGGTTTTTTATCAGGGCCAACAAGCCTGGGTGAATTATTAGCGTTGATTCGTACCGGGATTGTAGATGTTACTGCAATACAGGCTGTTAGAGGGATGCACGACTCAGGCAATCAAGTTCATGTTTATAATCATTTTTTCACCAGAGCTGAGCAAAAATATGGAGTATTAGCCAAACTTCGCAGTGATCCATATGCTGTTGATCTACATATCCCCCGGATTGACCGGGGGTTACAGTCTGCATTCGCCTGTCAATATACGATATTTGGAATGTTAATTGAATTAGAATCCCAAATAAAGAGCGCACTTGTTATTACGGGGTACTCGGGCAAAAGAACGTTTGCAGACGGTTATACTAGACATGAATATGATCAATTCACGGATTTTTTTCGTCGTATTTTAGATATGCCTGAACTGCATGCATCAGAATTAATGCTGCTTGATCTGGATAGTAGTGGCGTTTTCGATATAAACTGGGCTGTGGTTAAGCAACTGCTGTATACAACATTAAAGGAAAAAGAATATATTCAAGTATCTGCGCCCAACAATGAATTGTTTAATATTTTATTCAATCAAGATCTATCTACGCTAGAAGTTACCCAAGGACTAGAACAGTTAACATATGATGCAAGTGATTTGTTTAACAGTATTTTTGCTCTTGCACAATGTATTGATTGCTTTCCATGGCTTGATCTGGAGAAGCAACAGAGATTAATTGTATTTGTGCTGCGAGTACAGCCAAGTTTAAGCGCACGTGAATACGTATATTTGGATAAATACCGAGAAATCTTTCATTTATTTCCGATTACATATGACGAGGCATTTTTCTCAACATATTGTCAACACGGGTATTTACCACTGACTACCGCAAGTAGGGTGAATGTAAAGCAATTAGTTTTTTATCTTGCACAGCTTAGTAAATTAGATAATTCTATATGGGGTAGCATACTATCTGCATCAATCAATTCAAGTACTCTGGCTGACTTACTTTCACCAGTTCAAAACATAGATGGTGATTGCGATTTGCTTGGTTCACTACGTAAAATTTGTATGCTAAACAAGTTAGGTTTTAACTTGAATGGATTATCTACCCAGAATCATCTGCAAAATCATTACAGTAAATCTGACGTTATAGCTGCATTATCTGTCATGGGGGTGAACTTAAAGGCTCGAGATAGATTTGGGCAAACATTAGTTCATCTGGCGGCCGAATCCTCAAATCCATTGGCCATCGAATTGATAGGCGCGCTGGATTTAAATTTATTAAATGTCGGCGATAATATTGGAATTACTCCTCTGCACGTGGCCGCCAGGAACCTGCGGGACAAAGGACCTTTGTTAGCACTATGTAGGTTTGGAGTGGATTTAAATCCTATATCTACGCCTATAGGTAATACTCCTAGCCAGACTCCTGTGCAAATGGCTTTAGAGGAGGATATTCGTCAATCATTAGTGATTCTTGAAATTTATACCAAATCATCTGCGGATGATCAAAGTGCAAGAGATCAATTACATGTGGAGTGCTTGAGACTTTACGACATAATTCAAGAGAATGTTACATGTCTTTCAGACATAGAATTCTCTGTATTTATGGGATCTTTAAAGACATATATACAGGATAGGTGTAAAGATACACAGATTATTTCGAGCACTAAATTATTGGATTTTAAAGATCAATTGAATGCTGCTTATTTAAATGGTGATTATAATCATGTCAAGAGAGATGATTTTTTACTTGCAGATCAGATGATACCTTACACATCCGCACACTTCAAAGAACTACATAATTTGTTGGTTCTTAAAAGATCTCAGCTGGAATTTTTACAAGCAAACCAGCGGTCTTGTGTGAATGAATATCATTGGATTAACTATATACGTTCTACAACAATCGGTGATTGTAATAAAGCCTTGGTTTTTATTCTTGAAAGTAATCTGACTAGACCAGATTTTCACCGGTGGCAAATGACCAGAATATTTAATTCGCCACCAGCTAGTTTTTTCAGAGGTTCAAAGCAAGATAAATTCAATCAAGAGCTGGCTAGTAGATTAAAATATACAGCTACTGAGGATGGGCTTTTTCCTTCAGTAGTTCTCAGCCCATAGTATTTTTCATCCCTTAGTCGTGCGTGTCTATAGGGTTGTTTGCTTTACGTTCCATTGTGTGGATTGCACGCTATCATTGAACCCAATCCATAGCAATATCTGCCATCTGGGTATTCTCGCCCATCGTGAACATCTATTCATGTTTTTTTTGAAAAGTGTTCACGATCAAGCAACAATCACTGTTCACGATCGACAAGAATCGGTGTTCACTTTCGCAGGAATACTCATCATCATTACGGGGATCAATTTCTTTGTTAATTTTCTCACGGTAGATTAATACTAAGGCTCGTGCATCGGCAAGACTCAAGGCAGGATAATATCCCAAAGTGATGGTTTATTGAACTATCAGACAACATAATCATTTACCCCAACTATAGGCAACTTTGGAGTTGAAAATCTTACCCAAAGTATGCGCGGTTACATACGAAATATAACGAATAGTTGAGAAAGATTTGAGAAGAAGAGGTCGGTATTATTTCAATAATAATCAATGGGTTACGCACGTTCACGAACCATTGAGCACTGCTATAAAACTTAATATTGGTGCCGAAGGCCGGACTCGAACCGGCACAGCTTTACGCCACCGCCCCCTCAAGACGGCGTGTCTACCAATTCCACCACTTCGGCAAAAAAAATTACTGCGAATCGACTGGTAAGGGTCTATCTGAAACCGGCGATCTAGCATCTAAGTTTATAGATGATTGTTGTCTTGCAACCATGGAAGATAATAGCAGGCTGGTTACAAAAAACACAAACACCAGGCTTGCTGTCAATTTAAATAAAAAACTTCCAGTGCCTTGACTGCCAAATACAGTGCCCGATGCGCCAGATCCAAACGCTGATCCCATATCTGCACCTTTACCTTGCTGCATCAAAACTAAACCTATAATTGCTAACGAAACCAACACATGAACCAGCAAAACTAATTGATACATTTTACAATTTCCAAAAACGATTGTGCATTAAGTGATGCACCACCAATTAAGCCACCATCAACATCTGGCAACGAAAAAAATAACTCTGCATTTTTCTCATTCACGCTGCCGCCATAAATCACAGACAATTTTTCTGCATTTTCAGGCTCAGTCAGCGCAACAAAAGAGCGTATGGCCAGATGCGCCAGTTGCACGTCTTGTGCATCTGGTGTCTGGCCAGTACCAATTGCCCACACAGGCTCATAAGCAATTACACATCCAGAAAAACAATCTTTACCGCGCAGACTAACTGCGCTTAACTGCTGAATTAATACATCTTGGGTCAAACCTTGATTGCGTTCCTGTAAGGTTTCACCCACACAAAGCACAGGCATCATACCATGATCTTTTACTTGATGGAATTTTTCTGCAATCATTTTTACATCTTCATGAAACATGTGACGCCGTTCAGAATGACCAACTAAAACAAATCTGCAATCAAAATCGGCGAGCATGGGCAAAGAAATCTCTCCAGTATATGCACCATAATCTGCTGGATAAATATTTTGTGCACCCAAAAATATCTGGCTCAATTTTAAAGATTCAGATACATGTGACAAATAGATTGACGGAGGAAAAACAACACATTTAGCTTTAGAGTCAGATGGAAATCCGGCCGCAAGCTCAGATAGCAAGCTATCGATGGATGCTAGATTGCCATGCATCTTCCAATTACCCATCACAAATTTGGTGCGTATAATGCTCATAAGTCCGAATCACATAATGCAAAGCTCTGCTCAATATAACGAATTTCTTCGGCTAACTGCTCAGCATGACCCAGCACTTCAATCTGATCGACACCTTCAACCATCACACGCAATAATGGCTCAGTGCCTGAAGCTCTTAATAAGACCCGTCCGCTGTCAGCTAATCTAGCTTGCAAGGACTTTACTGCAGCTAATACCCGAGAATCAGCTGCCAGAGCACCCGCTATTTTCGTGGGCACATTAATCAATGTCTGAGGGAACATCGTTAACTTTTCAGATAATTCGGCTAGCGGCTTATCTTGTTTAATCATAACCCCTAATACTTGCAATGCTGCAATAATCCCATCACCTGTAGTTGTTTTATCCAAACACACCACATGACCTGAGGACTCACCACCAATTTTCCAATCGTGAGCTTTCAACGTTTCCAGCACGTAGCGATCGCCAACCTTAGAACGTAAAAAAGGAATATTTAAATCTTGCATGGCTTTTTCTAAACCAAAATTACTCATCAAAGTACCAACCACGCCACCCTGTAACACATCTCTACGCAGACGATCTTGAGCTATTAAATAAACAATATGGTCGCCATTGAGTATTTGTCCGGCTGCATCTACCAAGACTAATCTATCTCCATCGCCATCTAAACCGACCCCTACATCCGCACCATGCTCCAACACGCTGCGTTGCAAGGCCGATGGATCAGTCGAGCCACACCCTTGGTTGATATTAAATCCATCAGGCTTATTGCCAAT
>CANNIJ010000070.1 GCA_947505025.1 Legionellaceae bacterium
AAAGCAAATCTTTGATCAAAGGTTTAATTGAATTATCTGAAGAAGGCGCCACTCAAGTATTTCGTCCATTAAACAGCAACCAATTGATTTTGGGTGCTGTCGGTGTGTTGCAATTTGATGTGGTTGCACATCGCTTACAACATGAATATAACGTTGATTGTGTGTATGAAGCTGCGCAAATTTCTTGTGCACGTTGGGTTTATTCAGATGATGAAAAAGCGATGGCAGAGTTCAAGCGTAAAGCATTTGATCAATTGGCGTTGGATGGTAGTGATTCATTAATGTATTTAGCACCAACAAAAGTCAATTTGACTATGGCTCAAGAGCGTTATCCTAAAATTGAATTTTCCGCCACACGTGATCATTAGTGGCGGTTGGATGCAATATTGATAATAGCTAAATCACTAAACAATGAGTAAACATTGTTTTATCACCGAGGTTAGTTAGCTCTATCTCGGCTCCAGATGCAGCAGTGACTTCAAAATTGTCTTTATTATGCAAGGTAACTTCGAATGAATCACCAGTTGAAAGTTTAGTATTGTTAAATGAGCCGGATTTTTTTAGTACTCTCATGGATAGACGATTACTTTCATTTTCACTCATGGCGGTGCAAACTGCTTTTACATTCCAAAGAAAGTCATTGGTAATTAGTACAGCTTCATTTACCGGGAACACATAAGCTACACCAACTCCAGGGGTTAAGCTGATTCTAATAGTCGCAAAAGTTGCGGTGCTGCAACAAGTTATCAAGCATAAGATCCCAAGCTTAAATACTCCTTTCATGCGATTCTCCTATTGATTTTTGTACCCAGTATACTCAAACTATCGTCAGGAAGTCCAACAGAAATAATTATGGAAATTTTTTGCTACTTTGCGGGTGTTGCATTAGTCAGCATGCGCAGTTTGTTACCTTTGTCGATATTAATCGTAGCCGGGTTTTTTAGACTGAGAGTCCGATTGTTATGTTTTTTTCTCGCAGCCGTAGCATGGACATGGATGCATCAGTACATGGTATCTGATCATGGATTGCCAGCCACAGGCACTTTAGTAAAAGTCAATCTGGCCGGCTATATAATGACAATTCCCACGGTAACGGCCACACGAACTCAATTTCAATATCAGATTACAGAGATAAATCATCAGCCAGTTAGAGCTTTAGTGTTACTTTCTTGTTACAAAAATTGTGCGGTTATGCATGTGTCTGAAAAATGTAGCATGACAGCAACTTTACGCCGGTCTAGAAACTTATCTAATCCGGGTGGATTTGACTATGTGAGTTGGTTGCGAGCGCGTCATTTGCATTGGTCGGGCACGGTGATGCCAGGCTCAATCCAAAAATTATCTGAGCCAAATATAAATCTACCTTGGATGCGCATTCGCGCTCATTTAGCCGATGGTTTGGCTACAGTTGGGTTTGATCTGCCGGTTTTAGGGGTGGTTGAAGCTTTAACTTTAGGCTTGACCACACACATTGATCAAGATCACTGGCGCTTGTTTCGTCAAACAGGCACTACACATTTGATGGTAATTTCTGGCGCACATATTGGTTTGGTTGCGGGCCTGATTTATAAGTTAGTTAAAAAAATCGCGTGTTGTTTTGAGCTGTTATGTTTGCGTTTTACTGCTCAAAAGATAGCAAGTATATTTTCTTTTATAGCCGCGTTGTTATATGCCTTGCTTGCTGGTTTTGCAGTACCAGCACAGCGCGCACTTATTATGACTTTCTTCGTGTTTTTACGTACAGTATTTAGTCAGAGGTTGACGTCGTGGCAATCACTGCGATACGCATTATTTGTAGTTCTCATTTGGGAGCCTGATGGAGTCCTGACGCCGGGTTTTTATTTATCATTTTTAGCGGTTACATGTTTGATGGTTACGCATCAAAGGTTTAAATGTCGCGGCATTAAAAATGTATTGTTGATACAGTTGGGTTGTTTGTTCGGTTTAATGCCGCTGACCTTATATTGGTTTGCTTACGGCGCAGTGAATGGCCTGATAGCTAATGTATTAGCCATACCTTGGGTTGGTTTTGTAGTTGTACCGCTAGCTTTATTCTCTACGTTACTTGGGCTATTTATGACAGTGTCCTGGGTTAATGCTTTGCTCGAGCTTAGTGTTAATTTGCTTTTACGATATTTAACTTTTGTTGACTCTTTTTCATTAGTTAATTTAACCACTGGTTTTCAAACCTTATTATCCCCAATTTGTTTGATGATGGCGATGATATTGTTGTTATTAATGCCGTGGCGCCGTTGGTGGTATGTGGTTTCATGCTTATTTATCGGCGCAGTCGTACCTGGACATAATCATGTCGTGAGTGGTGCTGTGCAAGTGGATGTTTTGGACGTAGGTCAAGGATTATCGGTGATTGCACGAACTGCTAATCATATCTTAGTTTATGATACTGGCGTGCAATTTTATCAGGGATCAGATATGGGTGCGATGGTAGTTGTACCTTACCTCAAGTTTTTGGGGATTAAAAAACTAGATAAGATTATCATTAGTCATCCTGATTTAGATCATCGTGGCGGTTTGCGTTCTATAGATCAAGCCTATCCAGGTACAGAATTAATTGTAGACGATCCGGCATTTTATCATCGCGGAGTTTCTTGTCATCATACCCGCGAGTGGCTTTGGGACGGGGTTAAGTTTCGTTTTTTTTTCATTATCAGGCACAAAAAAAAGTAAAAATAATACGAGCTGCGTACTACAAATCAGTACACCGGTAGCGCAAGTGTTATTAACTGGAGACATAGAAAAACCTGCCGAGACATTGTTAGTTAAGCTGTATGGATCGATGTTATCCTCCACGGTGATTGTGGTGCCGCATCATGGAAGTAAAACTTCATCCAGCGCAGCTTTTGTAGATGCTGTGGGACCTAAATATGCTGTTATTTCGTATGGATATGATAATAAGTATCATTTTCCGCACGAGCAAGCGATCAGTGCTTATACGACAAAAGGTAGTATAATCTACAATACAGTCACTTGTGGCATGACAAGTTTGTTATTACACTCAAGCACAGCAATTATTAAGCCGTATTGCTATAATAATAAGCTACTTGAATTTAATAAAGTATAGTATAATGCGCTATATTTTATGGATCACCGTGGAGTAAACTTTATGTTTGATCTGTTTTCTAATACATCTTTATTGCGTTGCTTGCTTGTCATTGGCCTGAATTGGTGTGCCCCAGTGATTGCAGCATCAGATGTTTGTGTTAAACATCAATGTGTTGCTGTGGTCGATGCAGGCAGCACAGGCTCACGTTTGCATGTATATGCTTATGATACTGATGAAAATCATCAGCCAGTACATATATTCGAACATTATGCGCACCGGGTGAATCCAGGCCTTGCGTCTTTAACTTTAGATCAAAAGATTATTAATAAATATTTAGAGGAATTATTTAGCGTTTCATTCGGTCATCGTATTCCTGTATATGTTTATGCAACTGCGGGTATGAGATTGCTTTCTATCGTAGATCAGGAAAAGTATTATGATGCATTACGCAACTGGTTTTCTTATCAAAGCCAGTTGGATTTAGAAGATGCGCGTACTATTTCGGGTACAGAGGAAGGAGTTTTTGCATGGTTGGCGGTGAATCTGCCGGTAGGCGCGTTAAACTCAGAGTTCCCGGCATATACAGGAGTAATGGATGTTGGCGGGGCCTCGACCCAAGTGGTATTTGCAGTAAAAAACTCGCAGGATATTGCACCAGAGGATTTGGTTGAGTTTGATTTGTACGGTAAACACATATCCTTATTTAGTCATAGTTTTCTTGGTTTAGGCATTCGAGAGGTCAGCAAACGGTTTCATCTGCAACCTCTGTGTTGGACGATGGGTTATGTTTCATCTGATGCAGCCACGGTCGGGCAGGGTGATGCGAATTTATGTCAGAGCTCAGTGAGTGATGAGATTAATACAATTTATGATATACAAAGGATTGTAAGGCCAGCGCAGTTGAACAATCCAAGTGATTCTTGGACTGTTCTAGGAGCGGTTAGTGCAATGTTGAAAACCTTTAATGGTACAACTAATGACTTGGATTTACAGACATTGTTACAAAAGACAGATGAGTTAAGATGCCGCGCCATATGGCCGGATCTTGTGGCGCAATACCCCGAGGATAAGGACTTATCTTCATCTTGTTTATTGGGATCATACTATTATGCATTAACTGTAAATGGTTACGGTCTAGCACCTGAACAAAAAATACATTATAACTCAAGCAACCAAGAGACGGACTGGACCTTAGGTGTGGTATTACATTTGCATTAATTCAGACAATGTGGTTAATAGCTACGCTACTCTGCGACCCAGGTGATCCATAGTCCAGTATCCAGGTAATATAAGCCACAATGAATTGGCAGAGAACATATATTACGCATTAGATCTGCATAAGAATTAACCTGCGCTAGATGTTTAGATTCCTGCACGGCTCCTGTTTTAAAGTCAATAATCCATTGTTTGCCACCTGCTTCGAAGGTGCGATCGATAATACGTGTAACAATTTCTTCATTAAACGTGACTTGTAACGCGTACTCATTCCGCTCATTTGTATGTGGTTGCATAATCCATTGGCCTAATGGAGTTTGGAATAATGTGGCAATCATAGTTTTTAAATGTTCCATGCGATCTTGAATGGTTAGTTGGTCAAGGCCGAATATAGATAGTTGATCTATCGCTAATTGCCAGGGAACATCTAGCAGTTCTTTGGGATGGTAGGTGCAGATCCATTGTAGGAGTTCGTGTGCGACTACACCCAGTAAGCGTGGAGTGCTACTATTAAAATGCTGTTGCGTGTTTTGGAATGAGATGGGATTTGTATGGGGTACTTTGCTGTAAAAACTTACTGGCAGTCTGGTCATGGTGGGCAGGGCAGATGCACCGACTAAGATTGCAGCCTGGCAATCTGTAGTTTGAAAATCTACGGATCTTAGGTTATCTCTAAAACTGCCTTTTTTAGCCTTATATTGATCGTCAAATAAATACAGACGTTTTTTTGCACGTGTAACTGCTACATATAGTAAACGTTGTGCTTCATACTTGTTTTTTTCGGTGTCAAGTTTAGCTAAATAATCATATAATGGATTTTTATCTTGATCTGCAGCTTTGATTGGAGAAATCAACACTAACTCTTCATGCTCACTTGGAAGTTTGAGCCAGCGTAAGAGCGGCGTATCTGATCGCGCCGCATTAGCACTTAATCCAGGCAACATCACACAATCAAATTCTAAGCCTTTTGCTTTGTGAATTGTCATTATGTGGATGCGTGATCGCGTAACTTTTTTGGAGTACAAACGATTGAATGACTGTTTAAATAACGCCAGATCGCATAATAGACCATCTTTTTCAAAAGTTTCGAGTAAGTTCCAGTATTGCTCTAGTTCTTCCTGCTCTTCGTAGTTTAATATTTTATTGATATGCAGTTTTTCCAGAGTGTCCAAGATCCACTTCACAAGTCCTTGTTGATGACGTTCTGCCCATGCGTTTGAGATTACACTGTGGATATATCTAGCGCGCACACGACACTCTTCACTGAGATTAGCTAGTGTTTCCGCCTGACTTAAAGCTGAAAAGATAGATGTATGCGGATTGATATTTGCAAAGATCTCTAGATCATTTAAGGTGAAACCACACCATGGACTACGCAGGAATTCAAGACCTGCCAAGCGATTGGCAGGTGTCAATAATACCTGAGTTAATGACCAAACATCTCGCAGATGGGCTAAGTTGGCCAGCAAGTCAATATCAATTCCTTGTACTGGAATATTTTGATCACGAAAGAGTCTGAGAATGTGTTGTAATTGGCGTCGAGTACGCACGAGAATCGCCAGTGTATCTTGCGGATGATCTTTGAGCTCGGCTTGCACTGTATTTACAAGAACATGTGCTTGCGCCAGTGAATTTTCTGTGTGTATCGCATGCACGCAGTCTGACTTATCGTCAGACGCGTCTTTGGATGTACATGGATGGTATGATACTGCACCAGATTCCATATCATCTAAAACAGGAAACATGGGTTTGAATTGGGCATTAATCCAGTCTACCAACGGTGCGGTGGAACGAAAATTACAACTTAATGTTAGTGCTTGCAGATTCACTGGACCCATTCCATGTAATCTGGCCCGTAAAAAAAGTCCAACTTCTGCCGATCTAAAGCGATAAATAGATTGCATAGGGTCGCCAACTAAAAATAAAGTTCGACCATCGCCGGACTCCCAACCTGCGACTAATTTTTCAATTAATTGGAATTGTTGTACTGAAGTGTCCTGAAACTCATCAACAAGCAAGTGTTGAATCCCATAATCAAGACGCAAGGCTAATTCAGTTGGGGATAAAGCATCTCCTAAAGCACTATCCGCATTCTGCGCGATGGCTGTAAAATCTACGGCGTTATGTGCATGCATGACAAGATTTAAGTGTGCAACCAATAATGGTAATAAACCAAATAATGCATTGAGTGTTTGCCATTGCGCCGGATCATATTTGGGCGCCGGTAAATTTTTGATACGAATTAATGCTTCTAATATATGTGGATAATCACCTAATTCAGCTAACAGACGTTTACTGTCATTTTTTATTTTGGTGTAAACATCCGCAGCACATGTATCACGCTTTAAACCAACGTGATGGTCGAATGATTTTCGTAATGTGTTTTGTGTGGTTAATAATAATGCGCACGCTGCGCCAGCGCATTCTTTATCCAAATCTGAAAAATCATGCCAGTTGCTTAGTGGATGACGTGCCCCAACAGGATTATTTTCGATTAGTGCTAATTGACGGGCTAAATGCACCAGCTCGGCGGCTAAAACCGCCGGTACAGATTGCTGGAAGCGATCGAGCTCATGACGCTCTATCTTGACTAATGCGGCCTCAACTGCAGTTTTTGTTTGGGTTTGTGCTTGATATAGTCCGGGCAGCCATTGTTCTCGCTGCGCTAATAAATCACAAAACAAGGTTAAGATTTTATCTTGTCGATTATCCAAGTGCTCCAGTAAAATTTGTAATAGAGGTTGTACTTGGGTGGTTTCGCGTGCGAATTTCAAGCAAGCATGTGCAGCTTCTGCATATAATCTTTGTGGTTGATCACTGATATTTGTTGCATGCCAGCCTGTATCTGGCATTGCATGCATTAGCGCGTGACACAGGGCATCAATCGTGATTACTCTTAAACGACTTGGTTGCTGCAGGATTTTCCAACTACGTTGATGATCTCTAGCGATTGCTGCATGTGCATAACCTAAGGTCGTGGCATGATGTGCAGATGTGGCGCTTGTGTTTTGTGCGGCTTGAGTCAGTGCAGCCAAGATACGATCACGCATTTCATGCGCAGCTTTTTTAGTGAAGGTTAATGCAATAATTTGTTCTGGTTCATTTACTTGATTTAACAGGCGTAAATAACGTTGCGTTAAAATTTCAGTTTTGCCTGATCCTGCTGGCGCCTGCATGATGAAAGATCTGGTGGTGATGGTGGCTTGAGCGCGCTGCAGGTGATCTTCTGGGCGGTTAGTTAAATCAGTCTGCAACATAATCCTCAAATATCAATTCTGTAGCGGCTGGTCGCAAATTATATGAAGAGCTCATGCAGTGTCCATATGCGCCGGTATTGGCGATTAGGATTATATCATTTTCGTGTGTTTCGGGCATCATCCGATCAAAACCTAATGTATCCATAGACTCGCAAATTGGCCCAACTATATGAGCAAAGCGTTTGTTATTATCATGCCAGCGGCTTAAATTTACAATGTGATGATATGCGCCGTATAAAGCTGGTCTAACCAGTGAATTCATGCCTGTTTCAATTCCAATGAAACGGACTTTACCTTTTTCTTTGCACTGTGTGACTTTGGCTAATAAAACCCCACTTTCAGCAACAAAAAAACGTCCTGGCTCCAGCCAAAAGTTTAAGTTTGGATAGCTTTGTTTAACAGCTAGCAGAGATGCATCTAACAGAGCAATATCCAGCGGTAATTGCCCGGGCTTCTCGACCACGCTCATGCCGCCACCTAAATTTAGTATGCGCACATCGGGGAAACGATCAGTTTCTGCAGCCAGCATAAACGCAGTTTGTTGCCATAAATCCAGAGATTGTACGCCGCTGCCAGCATGTGCATGCAGACCGATAACGCGTATTTGATGGCGCTGCACCAACTCAGCTGCATGTTGCATGTCTGTGATCGGAATGCCAAATTTTGACTCGGTACCACCGGTGCATACAAACTTCTTATGTCCAGCACCGGCTCCTGGATCTAAACGTAACAGGATATCTTTGTTATGAAAAATTTCCGTCCATTGAGTCAGAGGATACAGACTATCCACAGTCACATAACAGCCCATAGACAAAGCCTGCTGGTACTCGTTTTTAGCAGCAAAATTTGGGGTAAATAATAGTCTTGATGGATTTAGATCGGGTAATACTGCACGTACATGATTT
>CANNIJ010000071.1 GCA_947505025.1 Legionellaceae bacterium
CGTAGAGGCGTTTCCGTTGGGGCGCGGCGCGCTGTCGACGCGTGTTGATTTAGCGGCTGTGACTGCCTTATGTAAAGTGAGAACTCTAGACCTGGTTCTGCTTATGCAGCGGCTGGAGGGTCTAGTTAAAAAACTGGATGCCGATCATGGTTCGCCTCAATGCGTAATTTCCTAACATCTTGCCGGTACAGTCCGACAGCATGCAGCCCCATCATTGACCATTTGCTTGACCTGTTCGCATGCTTTTTCAAAATACTTCCAGGCTTGGTGACACACATTGAGCGTTTGCATTTTATTCGCAATTAGGCTAATAATCGATCGATTGTAGCGGGGCTTATTGACAATAAAACTTCGTAAACTTCTGGATCTAATATCTCGTACGCCTGGCCGTAAAGACTAACCTCTAGTATTCCGATACTATCAGTGCTGCATTGGCTCCACCAAAAGCAAAGTGATTGGATAAAGCTATATTTATTTTTTTGGATCGCGCTGTGTTAGGCACATAATCCAGATCACATGCTGGATCTTGATTGTTTAGATTGATCGTGGGCAGTAATATATCGTTTTTCAAACTTAAGACCGTGGATATAATCTGCATTGCCCCAGCAGCACCTATAGCATGACCTGTCATGGCTTTTTGTGCGGTGATAGGGATATCATAAGCCCGTTGACCAAAGACTCGTTTGATCGTCTCTGTTTCCGTCAGGTCATTTAACTGCGTGCCGGTGCCATGTGCATTAATATATTGAATTTCATCAGGACTAATGCGCGCATCATCTAATGCAGCTTGGATCGCACGTGTTTGGCCGTCACTGTGAGGCGCTGTAACATGAAAAGCATCGCAACTGGCTCCAAAACCTAAAATTTCTGCGTGAATTGTTGCTCCGCGAGCAGTCGCGTGTGATAGTTCTTCCAATACCAACATACCGGCACCATCAGCCATTACCATGCCATCCCGATGTAGATCGAATGGACGACTGGCTGTGGTTGGGCTGGCATTTTGAGTGGACATTACGCGTAATTTACACCAAGCAGTCATGATGGTTTCCCAGACCAAGGACTCGGTGCCGCCACACAAAGCCACTGACATACGGCCATTGGATATTTGTTGATATGCATTGCCAATCGCTTCTGCAGAAGATACGCATGCATTAGATATGGTTGAATTAGGCCCGCCCAAACCAAACGCGATCGCAGTATGGTTGGCTACAGAATTTGGCATTCCACGAATGACACTTAATGCTGGAACTTTTTTCCAATGACCGGAGTAAAATGATTGATAAGCTAATTCAAGCTCAGGCGCACCACCTAAACTAGTGCCAATGTAAGTGGCGGCACGAGATAATTCCTGTGCGGTTAATCCAGAATTTTCAATTGCATGATGTGCACAATACAGGGCGTACTGAGCTACTCGCGGATATCGTTTAGGTTTATTAAATACTGGTAAATGTTCCAAACATAAGTCACGGATTTCTCCTGCAATTTGTGTTGGGTATGGTGTTGGATCATAAGATTGAATCCGATCAATGCCACACTTGCCCGCAGTGGCTGCCTGCCAAAAATTATCTAACCCACTGCCAATTGACGAGGTTATCTCCATCCCGGTAATGACTACACGTTTTTTCATTACTTTGCTTGCTCCTAAGTGTGCATGAGTATACTAAAGGTGCTGTAGAAAATCTGTCAAGTTAAATTCGCGGAAATTTACTGAAACTGACCAACACTGATGTGTATTGACCACAGAAAAGCCAAGGTCATGATAAATCTTTTGTGCTCGCGGATTATCATGCTCTAAGTCCAAGAATATATTAGCTGAATGCGTATCGTGTAGAACCTGCAGGCAATGTTTAATTAATGCGCGAGCATAACCTTTGCTTTGATGTTTGGGGAACACGGCAATATCAGCTAAATAAGCATCATTACCCTGAAAGCGTATGTGAGCTTTAGCTACAGGCAAGCCCGCCGCGACTAAAATAAAAATCTGATGATTCGCGTCAGTCACTAGCATCTCTAGATATTCTTGGATCTCTGAACTTTCTGTAGGAAAGCCCGATCGATGAATCGCAGTTAAGTATGGCAGGTCATTGATTGTGGCACGACGTATAATTTCAGCACCAGTTAACGGTAATATGTGTAAGTCTGACTGAGGTTGATAGTGCATTTGGTAGACTAAACCTGATGGTTGAAAACCCATTACCGCCATCCATTTGTCATGCAGACCATATGCTGTGGTAATTTTGAGTTCGTTGATATATTGCGACTGAATTACTGGTACTAGAGCCCGGAACATGGCTGTAGCAATCCCTTGACGACGATAATCTGGCGCGACCATTATGCTGACTTCTACTTCATATTCAGTAAAAAAAAATGCTCGCACAAAGCCGATCAAATGTTGACCTTCATAAGCTAATATATTGCAGGGAAACGGGCGCGGATTCTCTAGTAAATGTCTGTAAATAGGTACGGAGTTTCCATCAATGGCCGTACAGACATCAACCAAAACCTCGATTGCTTGAATTTGTTCTGGCGTTAATATGCCAGTAGCTTTTAACTGCATGCTGTAGCACCTATACGTGAATACGGAGTAACCCAAATAATAATTCCAAGGTAATTAGTACCACAATGATTACTTCCAGGTGATGTCCATGACGATTCTCAAGGTAGCTGTTAAACATATCAAAAATTTGACTGAGGGTATCTAATCGATGATTTATTGCGTTTATTCTGCGCTGAATGTGCAGGTAGCGCTCGAGCATTATATAGTATTCTTCTAACGTAGGATGTTGCCAAAAGTATTTTGGATGGTATAAAAAATTACTAATTAAATTCATTTCACTCTTAGCTTCAAGCGTATCACCAATGACTTGACGGACTTGCTTGTGTTTAACTTTGATCGAACCTTTAGCTGATAACCCTTGAATTAACGGCGTGTATTTTTCGATAAGCGATTCAAGTATTCTTTCAAAGTATTGTAATTTTATTGATTGTGAAAAGCCGTAAGACAAGCTTAAGCGCAAATCATCCGCATATAAATTTGAATCCATGGTCAGGCAGTCAACTTCAAAGTAATTGTGAGGCTTGATGCTGGTACTTGTACCTGTTCGATAAGTGCACTCGTCCTGTACTTTAAACGTAATCGGCTTGTATGCGAAACATTTGATTGTATCCAGGTATGCATCGATCTGATGACGCTTTACCCCCCATGAGACAACTGTACCATTTTTAAAGACAAATACCTGAACATGTGACGATCTGTGTTGGTTTAGCGGGCTTAATTTCAATACGTCACGTGACCGCACCGAGACGTAGTCGATTAACGCAGTTTTATAATGATGATCTAAACGGCTTAGATCAATATTTGTTGCAATACAATAACTAAGGCATTCCATGAGTTTATTTTCCGGTTAAAGCATCTGATAGTTCTACTTTTACGCACTATCTAATTTTTCGCGCTCATTATAAGTTTTACGCTTTTCAGACTCGCCCGACAACCAGCGCGGGCATACCTCGAGGATTTCCGCGATTTTTTCTAAAACTTCCTCGGAAGGCATTTGTTGCCCGAATATCATAGCATTGGCTAGATGGCGCGTAACCCCAAAAACCTTGACAACGGCTTTGGTTTTTTCATTGATTTCTTCCGGCAAATCCATCCATAACAACTCGCGATTAAAGCGTTGTGAAAAAATTTTGCAGTTCATTGTGGCGCTCCTGAGAAGTTCACTCCTTGTTCCTTTTCTTTTATAGCTTATTTTAATAATTTCTGGAAGCTCTTTAAATGCTTTTTGTGTAATAAACGGATTCTTAGCCTGGGATATTATCAAGTCAATCAGTTAACCAGAGAAAGTTAGTTCGTCTGAAGGATGATAATGATATACTACATTGCACTCTATTATAAGCTGAACAGAGAGGATTAGTGGATAACAATCGATTTTATTTTACGCATCGTGAGAACGTCACGCGATTGATGAATCGATGGGATGTTGTTCTCTTAATGTTGATATTTTCTGTGGTGTTTTTTCTTGGATGGGCCGGCCAACAAATGGCAAGCCCATATGCTTTAGGTGATCCTATACCAATGTCGTTGGATCCCAGTCATTTGCCTAACTATGCCATGCGTACGGTTTTAAGGATGTTTGTAGCTTTATTTTTTTCATTGGTCTTTACTTTTGTGGTTGGAGCTTTGGCAGCTAAAAATCGACGATCAGAGCAAATCATTATTCCTATGATTGATATTTTGCAATCAGTGCCAGTATTAAGCTTTTTAGCGATTACGGTAACAGGATTCATTCATTTTTTCCCCGGTAGTTTATTAGGTCCAGAATGTGCCTGTATTTTTGCAATTTTTACTTCTCAAGTATGGAATATGACCTTTAGCTTTTATCAATCACTGAAGGGGGTGCCTGAGGACTTGCGTGAAGTCGCAGCAATGTATCAATTGTCAGCATGGCAGTTGTTTTGGAAAGTCGAGGTACCTAGTTCGATGCCGAGTTTGCTCTGGAACATGATGGTATCTATGTCGGCTAGTTGGTTTTTTGTCGTTTATTCTGAGGCAATGGTGGTAACGCATCAGAGTATTCGCTTGCCTGGGATTGGTTCTTATATTGCAATGGCAATCGATCAGCGTGACATATGGGCTGTTTTTTACGCAATTTGCGCTATGATGGTAGTGATTTTTTTGTATGATCAAATCTTATTTAGGCCTTTAATTGCCTGGTCAGAGAAATTTAAACTTGATCCATCCGAGTCTGGTGAGGAATATCAGTCTTGGTTGATTGATTTGATTCGGGTAAGTCGGCTGATGAAACGCATGGATGTTTTTTGGGCGCGGTTGCGAGACAGCATGCTAAATGCTCGCTGGTTGAATCGTGTGCATCTAAAGACTTTTTCCGAGGCCAATTTCTCTCGTCAACGACATATGGACCGATTATGGAATGGCGTTGTATTTGTACTTATTCTTTTCGGGGCATATATCTTGATGGGGTATATTAATAGCGCTGTTAGTGCTCATGAAATGTTACATGTATTTTTATTGGGCGCAGCTACGGGCACTAGAGTGATCGTATTGATTTTTTTGAGTTCTTTGGTTTGGATCCCGGTAGGTCTTTGGGTGGGTCAGCGCCCGCATATTGCTCAAAAAATGCAGCCAGTGATCCAGTTCTTAGCGGCCTTTCCAGCTAATTTATTTTATCCTTTGTTCGTAATTGTTATTGTACGGTTTCATTTGAGCGTTAATATCTGGGTGACGCCTTTGATGATTTTAGGTACGCAGTGGTATATATTATTCAACGTGATTGCTGGAGCATCTATGATCCCACGTGACCTGTCGTTAGTGGCGGATAATTTCGGGGTTAAAGGCTTACAATGGTGGAAATGTTTGGCGTTGCCGAGTATTTTTCCGTATTACATTACCGGCGCGATTACCGCAGCTGGTGGTGCATGGAATGCGAGTATTGTTGCTGAGTCAGTCAGTTGGGGCAGCACGGTGCTTAATGCTACTGGTTTGGGCGAGTATATACGTTTGAGTACGATAGATGGGAATTTCCATAAATTAGCCTTGGGCACCACTATGATGTGCCTGTATGTTTTGATGTTTAATTATTTTCTTTGGCGTCCATTATATCGTTTGACGCAAGAACGTTTTAATTTTTAAGGATTGTTATGTCCGAAACGATTATTGCCATAGAGCACTTATACAAATCCTATAAAAAAGCCTCAAATCAAGAGCTGTCAGTGTTAGAAGATGTTAATTTCCAGTTAAAGACGGGTGAGATTGTTGCATTATTAGGTCGTTCTGGTTCAGGCAAATCAACTCTTCTCAGGATTATTGCTGGCTTGACGGCTCCGTCTAGTGGTTCAGTTACATACAGAGGCCAACCAGTCACGCGGCCGGTTCGTGGGATTGCTATGGTTTTTCAGTCGTTTGCTTTGATGCCGTGGCTGACTGTTTTAGAAAATGTTGAGCTTGGACTGGAGGCCCTGGGCGTGGGGCGCGAGGAGCGTCGTCAGCGCGCGATTGAAGCGATTGATACTATCGGCTTGGATGGTTTTGAGTCTGCTTTGCCCAAAGAATTGTCTGGTGGCATGCGTCAACGTGTGGGCTTTGCACGCGCACTAGTCATTCATCCAGATGTACTTTTAATGGACGAGCCTTTTTCGGCCTTGGATGTGTTGACTGCTGAAAACTTAAAGTCAGATTTATTAGCTTTGTGGAAAGAGAAAAAAACTAATACCAATGGGATCTTGCTTGTCACGCATAATATTGAGGAGGCGGTTTTATTAGCCGATCGTATTGTTATTTTAGGCAGTGATCCCGGGCATATTTGTGCTGATTTGAAAGTTAATTTGCCGCAACAAAGATTACCAGAATCTTTGGATTTTCGACAATTAGTCGATCGTATTTATACTTTAATGATTTCTTCGTCCGAAGAAAAAACGCGTCAGGCTCCTCGAGGCTTACAGCTTGGTTTGGGTTATCGATTGCCTGATGTTGATCCATCCGAACTATCAGGATTAATTGAGACCATGAAGTCATTTGAGTCCAGGATTGATTTACCGGAGCTGGCGGATGAATTGACTATGAATGTGGATGATCTGTTTCCGTTGCTAGAAACTTTAGATATCTTGGGTTTTGCACAGATTATATCTGGCGAGGTACAACTCAGCGAGTTAGGCCAACAATTTTCAGATGCGAATTTACAAACACGCAAGCAGTTGTTCGCCCACAGGTTATTAGAAAAAGTGCCGTTGGCGCGTTATATTCGACGTATTTTAGATGAAAAAATCGGGCATCAAGTGTCTGAGGAGCGTTTTTTAAGCAAGCTTGAAGATTATTTAAGTGAAAAAGAAGCTGAGCGTGTGTTGCGGACTATGATCGACTGGGGTCGTTACGCTGAATTATTTGCATATGACTTTAAGACCGGTTTTCTAAGCTTAGAGAATCCAGGATTATAGGGGCGATATTATCTATGATAAAAGCACATGCCTTGCGTTGGGTCCAATCTTTTGTCATTGATCTAAACTTATGCCCATTTGCCAGGCGTGTGGTAGAGCAGCAGTCATTAGCAATTGAAGCCATGTATCCAGAGGATACAGCCGCAGGATTGCTGGCATTCAAGCACGAGCTGGACCGGCTGGATAATGATCAGACTGTGGAAACGGTGTTGTTGGTCTGCGGCAGTAGATTGTTGGACGACTTTGAGTTTTATCTGGACTTTTGTGCTCTGGCTGAAAAGTTAATGCATGACCAGGGTTATACAGGAGTGTATCAAATGGCTACATTTCATCCGAATTATTGTTTTGCCGGCGTTCGAGCAGACGATCCGGGAAATTACACCAATCGTAGCCCAGATCCTATGCTGCATATTTTACGTGAAAGTAGCCTGGATCAGGCGATTAAGTTTTATGGCTGCACAGAGCATATTCCCAGGGACAATATTAAGAATATGCACCGTATGGGGATTAAAAAAATTCAACAACTAGCTGCTAGTATCTATAGTTCAACACGCCCTAATGGTTTTTAGTATTGAAATATCAGTAGTCCGTGTCTCTAAGATCGTTAGGATCATCACGGCGATCTATGATTTTTTCTTTGTGTTTAATTAGTTGAGTATTTAATTTTTCAATTAGAAGATCGATGGATGTATACATGTTTTCAGACTCTGCGCTTGCGTGCAGTTTGTCTTTAGTTATAGTCACATCGGCTTCAGCAATTTGTCGAATTGATTGTTCAACCTTGATATATACATGAATATTTTGAATTTTATTTGAATGACGTTCGAGCTTTTTTAGTTTTTCCAAGACGAATTCGCGCAATGCTGGTGTTATATCTATTTGATGGCCACTAATAGTAATTTGCATGTTGTTCTCCATGATTCAGGGTCCCTTTATCATAAGTGTAAATGATTTGGCGTGAATAGCCAGTGACCCTGCATGGATTTTAGATTTAACCTTTAGCTTTTTTCTCTTTAAACAGAGCACGTTTGCGTGCTACTGGATCATACATCATACGTTCCAGTTTTTCCGGCGTGTTGCGCGGATTTTTTTCTGTCATTTTGAAATAACCTGTTTCTTCGTTCACCATTCGAACGATGATTCTGACCGCCATGATGGATCCCCTTTCAATTTAAAATTTTTCGCCTTTGGCTTCAAGA
>CANNIJ010000072.1 GCA_947505025.1 Legionellaceae bacterium
AATCGGCCTACATGACCACCAGTATGTTCGAGATATGTACTTGAAAGTTACAGCTAGCGCTGTAATCATTAATGATGTACAAACTGCGGCCTATCTGATCGATACTGCTATAGCGGTTGCCATTCGTCAACAAAAACCAGTCTATATTGAAATAGCTTGTAATTTAGCCAACGCCACTATACCTCCGGCACAACCATTGAGCTTTGCCCGCACAGTCACTAGTGACAAACAGTCTTTGGTTGCAGCGGTTGATTCTGCGGCTAAGATGTTGAATTTATCTCAAAAGCCCACTCTAGTTGCTGGCGTCAAACTTAGAACAGCGTTAGCCATAAATGCAATGAAAACATTAATTGATGCTGCCGGTTATGGCTGGGCGGTGATGCCGAATGCTAAAGGTTTTTTCGACGAGACACAGACAGATTATCTCGGAGTTTACTGGGGATCGATCAGCAGTCCTGGTTGTGCTGGAATTATTGAGTCCAGCGATGCATATTTGTTTGCCGGACCAACATTCACAGATTACACTACCACCGGTTATTCTCTAGTGATCAGTCCCAAAAAATCAATCATAGCGCGTACTGATCATGTTGTTGTAGCTGGCGTGGTATTTAATCAAGTATTTTTAGCCGATTTTTTAACTGCATTGGCACGTAAAATCAAACCTAATCCAGCCTCTAGTCAAGCTTTTAAGCGTATTAAGGAAGAAAGTATTGATCCAAATAGATCGGACACTGACTTGATTCAGGTGCGTAGTTTATTTGCCCATATTGAGCGGATGCTTGACGATAAATCCAGCTTAATTATAGAAACCGGTGACTCTTGGTTCAATGGAATGTGTTTGAATTTACCCAAAGGTTGTCAGTATGAGTTTCAAATGCAGTACGGCTCAATTGGATGGTCAACCGCTGCAACATTAGGATATGCCGTAGCTACAAAAAATCTGCGACGTGTGATCAGCTGTATAGGTGATGGGTCTTTTCAGTTAACGGCTCAAGAAGTTGCAAATATTATTCGTTATAAACTAAACCCAATTATTTTTTTGATTAATAATCATGGCTATACTATTGAAGTTGAAATTCATGATGGACCGTATAACAATATTAAAAATTGGAATTATAGTGAGTTAATTCAAGTTTTTAATGCGGATGATGGACATGCTTGGGGCTGTCAAGTTAAAACTGAGGGCGAGCTTAAAAAAGCTATTCAACATGCTTTATCTAATAAACAACTTAGTTTTATTGAAGTAATAGTTGATCGTCATGATTGTAATAAAAACCTGATGGTGTGGGGTGCAAAAGTTGCAGCCAATAATTCTCTGGCACCTAAATAGCCGCTTAGATTCAAGGCGATCTCTCAGGCTCTGGATTACTTGGCCGTTACCTGATAAATATAAACTGATCCAACCAATTGAAATGCCGCAGTGACCGGTTTATGTAATCTCATCCATTATATTATATTTGTACAACTGAGTGATTTTCCGTAGAATTTTATATAGAAACGAAAATCCAACCACTTTAGAATCAGATTGAGCTTTATTTATGAACAAATCTAACGCTTTACCCGTCATAATCTTAGATAGAGACGGAATTATTAATGAAGATTCACCTTATTATATTAAATCAGAGGATGAGTTTATTTTTTTACCAGGTAGTATTGAGGCCATTGCACGTTTATGTGCCGCAGGCTATCGGATTGGGGTGGCGACTAATCAATCCGGCGTGTCGCGCGGGTATTATAGTGAGGCAAAGTTAGCAGCGATACATGAGAAAATGATGTATCATGTGCTCGAGGCAGACGGGCGTATAGATGAGATCGTGTATTGTTTGCATTTGCCAGAGGTCAACTGCCGGTGCCGCAAACCGAATCCTGGCATGCTATTTGATTTGGCGACGCGATTTTTTTGTAAGCCCAGTGATATGATTTTTATTGGAGATATGATAACAGATATTCAAGCCGCTGAATCGGCTGGAGCGAAGCCGATACTTGTTGTTTCATCGATGACCGGCCAGAACACATTGCAAGATTATCCTCATGTTCAAGTGTTCAACTCTCTTGCCAATTGTGTTGATAGCATATTAAATGAAGGGATTTGATCCTAGATTCGTTTTTTTGGCAAAGAATGTTAGTTAATATTTTTTGCTATGTGTGTGTTAAATGATTACTATCGTTTGGTATCAATATTTAGAATAAATATAAGGACATGCTGTGGATCCTATACGACAGTTAAAAAACAACATAGAAGCTTCCATACTGGCTAGTCAGCAATTGTTGCAAGATACAGAGACTTTAGCTGAATTTGGACGGGCGGTACAATCTGTCGTCACTAGGTATAAAAAAGGTGGACGCCTATATATTGCTGGAAATGGCGGTTCTGCTGCGGACGCTCAGCATTTGGCCGCTGAGTTTGTTAGTAAATTGGCGGGAGATCGAGCTCCATTGGCAGCGGAAGCATTGACCGTTGATAGCTCTATATTAACAGCTATCGGCAATGACTATGGCTATGATATGATTTTTTCACGGCAATTAGCTGGGAAAGCAAGGAAACAAGATATTTTTTTAGGAATTACTACCTCTGGACGTTCAGTTAATATTTTGAAAGCATTAGATACGTGTCGAGAGATTGGTATACCGAGTATTGTATTTTGTGGACGTGATGGTGGTGTGGCTAAAAGTATGGCTGATTATTGTATTGTAGCTCCGGGTGTTGAAACGAGCACCATTCAGGAATTGCATATAATATTAGCGCATACGCTTTGTGCCTGTGTGGAGTTTGCTATTTTTGGTGACGTCATGGCGAATGGTCTTATATAGCAAGACCAATGCGACAACCCTGTGTGTTTCCTGCGAAGTATATTGACATTTTAGCTAAAATATCGTTACGATGAGCAATTCAAACTGGAAGTTGATTGCAAGAATGACCGCTCTTTACATTCATGTTCCATGGTGTATTAAAAAATGCCCTTACTGTGACTTTAATTCGCACCAACAAACAGCTGAACTACCGGAAATACAATATGTCGATGCATTAATTAACGACCTTGATCATGATCTCAGCATTTTTCCACGACCAACACTAAGTTCGATTTTTATTGGCGGAGGCACTCCAAGTTTGTTTTCTGCCGGCGCTTATGCCAGGTTGTTTGATGCAATAGCACAGCGGATGGCTTGGCCAGCAGAACTGGAGATTACTTTGGAGGCCAATCCTGGCAGTGTTGAACAACAACGTTTTTATGATTATCGTGCAATTGGAATTAATCGATTATCTTTGGGGATCCAAAGTTTTAATCCTGCACATCTCAAATCTTTAGCTAGAGTACATGATGATAAGTCTGCGCATTTGGCGATTAAAGCGGCACGGAGGGCTAAGTTCGATCGAATAAATTTAGATTTAATGTATGCTTTACCTGAGCAATCAGTTCAACAAGGCTTGGACGACTTAAAAACAGCAATAAGTTATCAGCCGGAACATTTATCCTGGTATCAATTGACGATAGAGCCAAATACAGTGTTTTATAAACAACGTCCATCCTTACCAGCTGAAGATGTAATGCATGATCTTGAAGATGCTGGTTTAAGTTTATTAGATCAAAATAATTATCAGCGTTACGAGATTTCTGCATTTTGTCGCAATAATCAGGTTTCAAAACATAATCTTAATTATTGGATGTTTGGTGATTATTACGGGATCGGCGCTGGTGCGCATGGTAAGCTGACCTGTACAAACACTCATGTAGTATATCGCACCCAAAAACAACGTCAGCCTCGAGATTACTTGAATTCGCATAAGTCACACGGTAACGTGCCAGTTGCAGTATCTGCAAAAGATTTGGTGTTTGAATTTATGTTAAATACTTCTCGCTTAGAGCAGTGGATCCCGTTAGATTTATTTGCTAAAACAACAGGTTTAGGACTAGAAGCATTAATGCCAGGATTAGTTAAAGCAGAGAGTTTAGGCATGATTCAGCGTAACGCTACTCATTGGCAGGTCTTGCCATTTGGGCGCAGATTTACCAACGATTTACAGGCGTTATTTTTATAGGAGATTTTTTATGATAGCGGTATTAATGTTTGTACTGGCTTATGTACTGGGTTCTTTGTGTTCGGCTGTGATTGTTTGTCGGACATTTTCTTTGCCAGATCCACGTCTATCCGGGTCGTCTAATCCAGGCACGACAAATGTTTTGCGTATCGCAGGTAAAAAATACGCAGTTATTGTACTTATTGCTGACATGCTTAAAGGTTTTCTGCCGGTATTAATTGCAAAACAGTTGTCTGTGGATGCCAGTGGTTTAGGCTGGATTGCCTTAGCTGCAGTCCTTGGACATATTTATCCAGTATTTTTTAGATTTCAAGGTGGAAAGGGCGTTGCGACTTTTTTCGGGGCGTTGTTTGGTTTGAGTTTGACTATTGGCGCGCTGACGATAGGAACTTGGTTTGTGGTGGCGTTGATTTTTGGTTACTCTTCTTTGGCGGCAATCGCAGCAATTTCCGGCGCTCCTTTTTACTCAATTGTGCTGTTAAAAAATGTCGGAGTCTTTCCGCCAATAATGTTGGCTAGTATGTTGATTTTTTATAAGCATCATGAAAATATTAGGCGCCTATTTGATCGCAAGGAAGAAAAGATCCAATGGCGCCGTAAACGTAAATCAGATTGACGGTGATGCTGATATAGTTAATGGGCTGGTTGATTCTTTTTCTCGGTTATTGGTCTGGGCGCTATGTTTAATTGACCATAGTACCCTTTGATGAAAGTTATCAGTTTTACAGTCATTTAAATCAGCTTTATTTTGTTCAGCAGCTTTGAGTCTTTCGGCTAATGTCTTCATTAAGGTCACTTATGGTTTATATTGCGTGCGATAATTGTACCATAATTTGATCTCAGTGTAAATAAAATGATCTTGGGCGCCATCGGATACGCTGGCCACACAATGGTCTTTTAATTTAGACTGAATAAGCACATAATAATGACATTTTTTAGTCTCATCTTTTGTGAATCATTAATATGAAATCCATGCTCGAAGATTTAGTCCAGCAGGCTTTGAACCAAATTGAGCCGTTTACATATGTAATTAATATGGATCGGAGTAAAGATCCATCGCACGGAGATTACACTACCAATATCGCCATGATCCTGGCTAAAAAATTAGGCATGGCTCCACGAGTTTTGGCGCAGCAAATCGTCGACCTTTTGCCCGAGCACGCTTTGTTGACCCAGGTTGAGATTGCTGGTCCTGGATTTATTAATTTTTTTCTGTGCGACACGCACCGCATACAAAGTGTTTTAGATGTATTAGCCCAAGGATCTGAATTTGGTTTCAGTGATACCGGCAAAGGGATTAAAGTCTTGTTGGAATATGTATCGGCTAATCCTACTGGCCCATTGCATGTTGGACATGGTCGGAGTGCTGCATTTGGCGCTAGTTTGTCTAATTTACTCAAGGCTGCTGGATACACAGTATTGACTGAATATTATGTGAATGATGCTGGCCGTCAAATGGATATATTAGCGGTTAGTGTTTGGCTGCGTTATTTAGAATCCATGGGTGAACCGATTGTTTTTCCGAGCAATGCTTATAAAGGCGCTTATGTGCAAGATATGGCAGCAAGTTTAGCTGCTCAGCATGGCACAATTTATGTGCGCCCATTTGCACAGATGATACAGACTATCCCGCCCGACACTGATGATGGTGGTGATCAGGATCAGCATATTGATGCTTGGATAACATGTGCTAAGAGTGTTTTAGGATTGGATGGTTTTGCTGTGTTTCATCAGTATGCATTAAAGACTGTTTTAGCGGATATTAAAGAAGATTTATCTGAATTTGGCGTTATTTATGATCGTTGGTTTTCTGAGCAATCATTGTTAGATGAAGGCTCAATTCAAGCAGGCATCGATGCATTGCGCTCAGCTGGGCATACGTATGAAGAGACTGGAGCCTTGTGGTTTCGTGCTACTAGTTTTGGGGATGACAAGGACCGGGTGTTAGTCCGCGCTAATGGTCAACCTACTTATTTTGCCAGTGATGTTGCATATCACTGGAATAAATATCAACGTGGTGTGGATCGTGTAATTGATGTTTTTGGTGCAGATCATCATGGTTATTTGCCACGCTTGAAGGCTGCAGTGACAGCACTAGGGCATGATGAGCATGCATTGACAACATTATTAGTCCAGTTTGCGATTTTGTATCGCGCAGGCAAGCGTGTACAAATGTCAACGCGCAGTGGTAGTTTTGTGACTTTACGTGAGTTGCGCAATGAAGTTGGTGTGGATGCCGCACGCTTTTTTTATTTACAACGCAAGTCCGAGCAGCATATGGATTTTGATCTGGATTTAGCCAAATCAGAGACTAATGATAACCCGGTTTATTATATACAATATGCACATGCACGTATTTGTAGTGTTTTACGTCAACTGAATGAACGAGGTCTGTCCTGGAGTGAAGCACAAGGTATATTGCATCTAGCAGAATTAAATACCGTGCATGAAACAGCTTTAATGACGCTGATTCAGCGTTATCCGGATTTAATTCTGGATGCGGCACAAGCATGCGAGCCACACCAGGTTACGTATTATTTACGCGAATTAGCCACAGGGTTGCACTGCTATTACAATGCGGTTACTTTGCTGTGCGAGGATCAAGGATTACGCGATGCACGACTGTGTTTACTCACAGCTGTACGTCAAGTGTTACGGAATGGGCTTAAATTGTTGGGCGTATCTGCCCCTGAGAGTATGTAATGGCTAAAATTAATGTAAGAAAAAAAAGGTCAACCAAGATCCGTGGTTTTTTAAAACAAATGACTTTATTGTTGCTGGTGTTTTTGTTGGGCTACATGACTGCTTCGGTAGAGCATGGTACTCATCTAAAGCAGTGGTTTATGGTGCAGTGGTTTGATCAGCATGTTTCTGCCGCATCTTTTTCTGCACAGCAAGCAGCGCTACCCAGGCCTAAATTTGAATTTTATACTTTATTAGCCCGGGAGTCTGGCGATCAAGTAAAACAGCCATTATTGGCTGCAGTAAAATCAGCGGTATCTGCTCCGGCCCAAGAATTGAGTGAAAAGATGGTGGCTGTAAACACCATTAAAGATAATTCAGTAAATACCAAAGTAAAAGAAACATATTTAGTCCAGTTGGCGTCCTTTAGGCACTTACACGAAGCCGATAGATTAAAAGCATTACTCGTCATAAAAGGTTTTCCTGTGAGCATTGCAAGCACGACTCAACAGGGATTGCCTTGGTATAGGGTGGTGATGGGACCATTCACGTCAAAAGTTCAGGCACAACAAGCACAAACCGCATTTGCACGCAGCGAACACTTAACGGGCATGGTACGGCGTGTTGATGTATAAGGAACTTTTCAGTGGTATTAAAAAAAACTAATTTTTTTGTTTCTGGAGTTACATGTGTCAACTGTTCTAATACAGTTGAACGGTCTTTGAAAAATACTCCCGGCATACATGATCCTGTGCTTAATTCGATTGAATCAGGTCGTATATTGGTGAGTGTCTGGATGGATGAGGATATTTCTCTATTACAGTTACAGCAAGTAATTGAAATGGTTGGTTTTGAGTATTCAGAAATACGCGATGAACCTGAGCTAGCATCGGCTAATTTAAAACATAAACTAAATATACGCCGACATTGGCTTTTGGGAGTTATAGGAGTCTTTTTAGGCATCGCAATCTTATTACTGATGTCTTGCGCTGGACCATTACCCGTGGCCGTGATGATCGCTGTGGGCGTTGTTAGTGTATTGACCACATTAGTTTTGAGCGCTGAATTTTTATGGAAAGCCAAACATCAAATGCAGCGTGCAGAGCCAGCAATGGATACATTGTTCATTATGAGCACATCTCTGGTGATAGCCGTTTCGATCGCAGCTTTTTTTATACCGTGGTTGCCCATGATGTTTGATGTTGGCTTATTGGTCTTTGGCTTTCGCCACTTAGGTCTAGCACTGAAAGAGACCTTGTTTGAGGCAAGCGGTATAAAAAAAAATTTGCAGTCGAATGCTTTGGAAATGGTTATGAAACAACAAGCTAACGGTGAGTATCAGCCGGTGCATGTTAGTCAGATCCAGCCAGGTGATGTAAT
>CANNIJ010000073.1 GCA_947505025.1 Legionellaceae bacterium
CATCACGGACAACCGCGCTTAGAACCGGCTTGGATAGCTGAGTTTGCGCCTGGATTAATCGCCTTATCCGGAGGAGTCTACGGTGAGGTTGGTCAAGCATTGGTTGCTGAGGACTGGATTAAGGCTCGCGCTGTAGCTGGTTGCTGGTCTGAACTATTTCCCGGGCGTTTTTATTTAGAGATACAGCGTACCGGACGTGCTGATGAGCGTATATATAACGATCGTGTGGTGCGCTTGGCGAACGAATTATCCTTACCTTTAGTTGCGACTAACGATGTGCGTTTTCTTGAGGCATCATCTTATGATGCGCATGAGGCACGTGTTTGTATACATCAAGGCTATACTTTGGCCGATCCGCGTCGTAAAAAGCGTTATAGTTCAGAACAGTATTTGCGATCCGCAGATGAGATGAACGATCTATTCAAGGATTTGCCTCAGGCATTAGAAAATACAGTTGAAATCAGTAAGCGCTGCAATGTTCATTTGACATTAGGTTCGAATGTTTTACCTAAGTTTGCAACACCAGCAGGTGTTTCAACTGAGAAATACTTATTGGATCTAGCTCAAGATGGATTGAATGTGCGTTTGGAGCGTTTATTTCCTGTAGAGTTAGATCGCAGAGAAAAACGTTTAGCGTATGACGCACGATTACAATTAGAATTAAACGTGATTCACTCGATGGGTTTTGCCGGATATTTTTTAATTGTGGCTGATTTTATTCGCTGGGCTAAAGCAAATGGTGTTCCAGTAGGTCCTGGAAGGGGCTCTGGCGCTGGATCATTAGTTGCATATGCATTATTGATTACTGATTTGGATCCATTACAGTATGATTTATTATTTGAGCGTTTTTTAAATCCAGAGCGTGTTTCTATGCCGGATTTTGATATTGATTTTTGCATGGAAGGGCGTGATCGAGTGATCGATTATGTAGCGCAAAAATATGGTCGCCATAGTGTTTCACAGATTATTACGTTTGGTACAATGGCAGCAAAAGCGGTCATACGCGATGTTGGACGTGTTTTAGGTCACCCATATAGTTTTGTTGATCAATTAGCTAAATTAGTCCCATTTGAAGTGGGTATAACTCTGCAAGAAGCCTTGACCAAAGAAGCATTGTTAGCTCAGCGTTATGCCGATGAAGAAGAGGTAAAAGAGTTATTAGATTTAGCCCTGGATTTAGAGGGGATCACGCGGAATGCAGGCAAACATGCGGGTGGAGTGGTGATTTCTCCGTCTGATTTGACAGATTTCACCGCAATTTATTGTGAGGAGGGTTCGAATCATTGGGTCAGTCAACTCGACAAGGATGACGTGGAGTCGGTTGGTCTAGTTAAGTTTGACTTCCTAGGCTTACGCACATTAACGATTTTGGACTGGGCGATAAAAAGTGTGCGTGTTTTAAATACCGGCACTGATCGGCCATTACTAGATTTAGCTGATATTCCCCTCGATGATCCTTTAACTTTCAAATTGTTACAAGCATGTAAAACAACAGCAGTCTTCCAGTTAGAATCTCGCGGAATGAAGGAGTTAATTCATCGTTTGCAGCCAGATTCGTTTGAAGAAATTATTGCATTAGTCGCCTTGTTTAGGCCTGGACCATTACAGTCAGGCATGGTGGATGACTTTATTGATCGTAAACATGGACGTTCAAAAGTTGCTTATCCACATCCTGATCTGGAAGTTATTTTAAAACCTACTTATGGCGTGATTTTGTATCAAGAGCAAGTCATGCAAATTGCTCAGGTTTTAGCTAATTATACGTTGGGTGGCGCAGACTTATTAAGGCGCGCAATGGGCAAGAAGAAGCCGGAGGAGATGGCCCAACAACGCGTGAGCTTTGTCGATGGTGCCTGTGCACGCGGAGTTACTGCCCAAACCGCCAGTAATATTTTCGACTTAATGGAAAAATTTGCTGGTTATGGTTTTAATAAATCTCACTCCGCGGCATATGCTCTGATTGCATATCAAACAGCTTTCTTAAAGGCACACTATCCAGCCGCGTTCATGGCTGCAGTTATTTCTTCAGACATGGATAATACTGATAAAGTCGTAGGTTTTTTGCAAGAGTGCAAAAATATGGCACTAACAGTTCAACCACCGTCAATTAATCGGTCTTTTGCAGCTTTTACTGCACTAGATGATCAACGCATGATTTATGGATTAGGCGCAATCAAAGGTTTAGGAGCTAATGCCATAGAAAATGTTATTCAAGCACGCGAAGCTAACGGTATATTTACAGACTTGTTTGATTTGTGCGAGCGCTTAGATTCACGCAAGGTGAATCGCCGAGTATTGGAGGCACTGATTAAAAGTGGTAGTTTAGATGATTTTGGCGCAGATCGTGCAACTTTAATGGCCTCATTGGATATTGCTATGCAATCAGGAACTAAGTTTAATCAACAGCAACTTAGTGGACAATCTGATTTGTTTGGTTTTTTCGAGGAAACAAAAACTCAAGATCGTTATTTAACCGCGGTGTCTTTGACTGAAAGAAAGCGGCTTGAGTATGAAAAAGAGACTCTTGGATTATATTTAACCGGTCATCCTACCGATGTATATTTGGAAGAATTTAAGTCGTTTGTTTTACCGCTAGGACAACTAAATCCATCAAACAAGAAGCGCGTGATTACTTGCGGATTAATCAGTGGCGTGCGTAAAATAGATACAAGGAGCGGAAAAAAATTAGTTATAGCGGCTTTGTCAGATGCTCAAATATATCAAGATGTCGTTATATTCTCGCAGCTGTACGACCAGAGTCCTGATTGCGTAATAGCCGGTCAATTGCTTGTGATTGAGGGTGAGTTAAGCCAAGATACGTATACCAAAGGTATAAAACTAAAAGCAAATGTGTTGTACTCAATCGAGCAAGCACGTACACATTTTGCTAAATGTTTAAGTATAGTCTTTACCTCAGAGGATCATGCCAAGATAGTTCCATTGAAAAAGTTGTTAAGTGAGCATCCTGGGCGATGCCCGGTGCAATTTCAATATATGAATGATCTGGCCACAGCTAATTTAAATATAGCTGCCGGAATCACACCAAATGAGATCTTGTTAGACGCATTGAAGCTATTATTCACAGAGGAACGTGTGAAATTATGTTATTAAATATCAAGCAAAAATTCATGATTTTAGTTTTTTGTATTGTAAGTATGACAGTGCATGCACATGTAACTGCAGATCAATATTATCGTTCATTTTGGACTCCAGTGCTTCAAGGACAAAGGTTAGATTACTGTACCTCTGGCGCACGTGTGTGTGGATTACCATTAGCTGATCGTTTTTGTAAAATCATGGGTTATGAATCAGCAACTCAGGCTAAGATAGATTATAACGTCGGCTTTACCAGACATCTAGATAATGCATCGATTTGTAAGGGCTGGAGTTGTCATGGTTGGAGAATGATCCAATGTAAATCGCAGTTTAAGCCCCAAGGTAACAATATTCTAAAGCAGGTATTTTATTACCCACGTATGCATTGGGCACGAGTTGATTATTGTTATATGCAAGGTCATGGTTGCGGTAAGCGTGCGGCATATGCTTTTTGTCGTAGTATGAGTTACGAGCACGTATCCTCGTTCAAAAAGCAGGCACATGTGTTATCTACGTGCACCTTAGGAGAACAACAACGGTGTTTTGGTAGTAGATGTAATGGTTTTGCTCATATTACTTGTACTCGTTAAGCCATCATGTCTATACTTAGAATGTACGAACAGATTTGATGCTGATAAAAAATAATAAGGAGTTAACATGAGTGACTTGAAGTCTAAGATGCCAGATATGAATGAAGTATCTGCAATGTTTGGGAAATTTTGCACAGACGTAAAAAATAGCATTGAAGGCATAGTACATAATTACAAAGAAAAAAGGCAGTGTTCCGAGCCGACAAAAAGTGATAAAAAAGAACCAAAATGAAACTACTGCGTTTTGGTGAGCCAGAGCATGAGCGTCCTGGGATACTGGATTCTCATGGTATTATCCGTGACATTTCATCGTTTGTGGAAGACTTCAATCCACAAACACTGAGTGAACCTGGATTGATCATAGCATTACTTGCTCTGGAATCACATGATTTTCCTGTTGTTGCAGATAATGTACGCATTGGTGCATGTATAGATCGGCCAGGAAAGGTTTTATGTATAGGCTTAAATTCAACCTTGCATGCTCAAGAAATGGGACTTCCGCTTTTAGAGCAGGAGATGATGGTGTTTTTAAAGCCATCAAGTTCCATTTGCGGCCCCAGAGATCCTATTCTATATGCGCCACACATGTGTAAATTAGATTGGGAAGCTGAGTTGGCAATAGTAATTGGCAAGAAAGGAAAATATATCAATCAGCAGGATGCTAGAGATTATATATTCGGTTATACATGCTTGAACGATCTAAGTGAACGCTATCTACAGTTAGAAACCTCGGACAAACAGTTTACCAAAGGCAAGGGCTTTGACTGTGCTGCACCAATAGGCCCTTGGTTAGTCACTAAAGAAGAGATTAAAAACCCACAAAACCTGACTTTACGCTTATGGGTGAATGATGTATTGCGCCAATCTTTTAACTCATCGGACTATATCAATTCAGAGGCAGAAATAATTGCTTATGTAAGTAAGTATTTTACACTACATCCAGGTGATATTATATCTATGGGTAGCGCACCTGGAAGTGCCCCATGCTGGGGTCAGGATTGTTTCTTAAAACCAAATGATCGTGTAGTTTTTTGTATTGACGGATTAGGTCAGCAAGAACAACGCGTTATTTTGGAATCTGACGTACGTTCACTATAACGTTAGTGGTTTTCACTGGTTCCGGCAGCCATTGACGGCCATAAGTTAGCGTAACCTTTGTACTATGTACATCTATAGGGTGTGGCAATAAAGTAAAGGAAAAGTTTTCTATACCCGGAGCACCGATATTATCTGATTTAGACTTTACATATTCTTGACCGTTAAAGTGTAGTACTTTTTCATCATACTTAACTAACTTCCAGGTATAACCAGTACTTGGGTTTGCTGGCAGTGTGATTTTTAGACTCGTTCCATCCATGTCAAACATATATGTATTTGCAAAACAATTAAACGAGAGCATTAGTAACAAATAAGCATGCCAAGCAGGCTGCATATTATTCCTCCTTGGCGACACGAGAAAATCTTAAGATGTTTTTTTATCTTTTTTGGGCTCAGAGCAACTTGCGCCTGAATCAACATTACAACATGATGATTTATCGCAGCAGCAACGTTTAGACATCATTTTGTTACATCCACAAAAAAATAAACCAGATAAGAACATACCAAACACAGCCAAACCATTTAAAGTAATCACAGTTAAAATCGTTGCAATCACTAAAAATGCACCACCAATGACTTTACAGTGGGACGTGTGGCAATTTTCTGTGCAAGATTTTTTGTCGTCCATTTTATTCTCCATGATTAACAACATTCCGGGAAAAGTCCCGCTACTTTAACTCTAACCTATAAAGTATAGGTTAGACCATTATATGTAAAGATTCAAATGCTCATCGATTTAAATCGTGACTTGGGGATGGTGAAATGCACTCAACCGCACTAGCAAACAAACGACTAAAAATCCCCAAAACAAGACATATGCTTAATACAGGCAATACAACAGCGATCAAATGGATAATCGCACTTGCAACTTTTAAAGCCATAAGATCTGTGAAAAATTGCCACAGATGAAATGCAGGATATTTAAAGATCAAGTTGAAGTGTTCAAAAAAACCACCATTATTGCTGCTGAACGAAGCTAAGAACATATTGAAGAATAGATCATCATGTTGATCATTAAGTATTGGGAAAATAATTGCTTCTAGTGCCTTAGAAACAGTTGTTAAAACTGCACTTGGGCTAGTTTTAATTATACTTTTTTTAAAAAAATTAGTGTCAAATATTTTATTTTTCAAAAATAATTCATGCAGCTTGTTTTCTAATGTCATGGCAATAAAACCTCAGGTATAGTTATCTTGAGATATTCTATTAAAATATTAAGCCAAAGTAAATACTTAATGTTGATAATAAAAACACAGTAGTCTCGATACGCTCATAACAGATGCGTATTGTAATCATAAACTCCCCACGTCATCCATAGCTACGCTCGGGGACGTGGGGAGTTTATAATTATGATATATGGAATGCCTGAGGAATTATTACTGGCTCATCTGGGTTAATTGAGGTATTAGGCAAACTATATTGAACTGGATTTTCATAGCTTTCTGGGTAAAGTGAGCTGTTGTTACCTGCGGGCATGGGAATCGTAGTGTTACTACTTGTAGCACCATCAATCATACAACCAGAGATCCCCAGTAAGCATATGTATAAGCCTAAGTTTTTGGATAGTGTATACATGGTTAGCCCCTGTTGTTTTATAGTGTCTTCATATATTATCTGTAATTAGAGGATAAACTTTAGGTAAAAATTGATGTGGACGCAGCGTCGCTCAGGTTATGTACATCAACGTGACTCCCAGGATCATCGTGATCCTTATGAGCGTGATCGAACGCGCGTGATTCATTGCCCAGCATTTCGTCGATTGCAGCGTAAAACACAAATTTTAGGCACCGATCTTGGAGATTTTCATCGAACTAGATTAACTCATTCACTTGAAGTCTCATCGATAGGCTGTAGCATAGTACGGCATTTTATCCGGCATCACTCTCAACCAGAATTAGAGTCGATTTTACCTTCAGAAGATTTGATGAATGTAGTTTGTTTATTACATGACATTGGTCACCCACCATTTGGCCATGGTGGGGAGGTTGCGCTTAATTATATGATGCGCCATCATGGTGGGTTTGAGGGTAATGCGCAAACCCTGCGTTTAGTGACTAAATTAGAGAAAAGCTATGGTATGTATGGACTTGATTTGACCAGAAGATCTCTGCTGGGTTTGCTGAAATATCCTGTACCTTGGTCACGTGTGGTGCGTACAGAATCACCGATCAGCTCAGTGCCTGTCATACATGGCACATTGCGGATGAATGACTGGCTGCCGCCAAAAGCTTACTTTGATTCGGAGGGATCTGAGGTGGCCTGGATTCTTGAACCATTTCAACCACAAGATCGAGCTACATTTCAGTCTTTATCACGTGAGCCAGATCCGTTGCGTCATGGATGTGCCACTCATCATATGTTTGATTGTTCTATAATGGATATTGCAGATGATATTGCATATGGTGTACATGATTTGGAGGATGCGATTCATTTGCATTTAATCGTCAGATCACATTTAGATACCATGGAATTTAATGCTTTTATCAAAGATACATCATTTAAAGACCAAAATATTTTAGACCGGTTATTTAGTCCTCATTTAGACGTGCGCAAGCAAGCAATTGGAGAGTTGGTTAATTACTTTATTACACACATGGAAGTTGTTAGGACCCCAGATGTTTTCGAACATCCATTATTATCTTACACGGTTAAATTAACCGAACCAGCCCGAGCACTTTTAGATTACCTGATCCAATGTATTTATAAAAACGTGATTGACTCACAGCAAGCACGCACATGCGAGTTTGGTGGTCAAATGGTAGTTCAGAGATTATTTGAAGCCTTAAGTTCAAATCCAGGGGCATTGTTGGAGCAAGCCGCACGTGCGTTGTTTTTGGAAGCGGAGAATGAGCAACAAGCATACAGGGTTGTTTGTGATTATATAGCCAACATGACAGACGATTATGCCTATAACATGTATGAAAGATTGTTTGGCTTTAATGCTAGAACGATGTTTGATCGTTCTTAACATATACTAATTCATAGCAGATTAATATTTATGCAGGCCATAGATATGGCGTCCCCAAGGGGATTCGAACCCCTGTCGCCGCCGTGAAAGGGCAGTGTCCTAG
>CANNIJ010000074.1 GCA_947505025.1 Legionellaceae bacterium
CTGAGGTAAAAAGCACAAAAACTCACAAGTATAGCGCGCTTATAAATGAATTCACAGAGTATTGCCCAGCCACTACACGGCTGTCTGCTATAGGGTGGACCTTGGCTCAATGATATGGGATTAAAATCCACCCAAAAGTTCTTGCCAAAATACCGTCATTGGATCTAACCTGTGCACTCAAGGAACTTTATACAAGTCCAAACCACATGCAATATCAACGTTTACTCATGATCAAATCTGAGTAAATGTCAGGAGACCCTGGAAAATAAGATCCCTCACATAAGGAGCAATTGCTTGAACGTATTAATTGCAGGTGCCACTGGATTCATTGGCAAAAAATTGGTAACGGCAGTGCAATCAACCCATACCGTTACGGTATTAGGGCGCGATAAAGCTAACCTCCGTCGTCATTTTACCCGGCCTATAAATACCGTTACTTGGGAAAGTCTGCCTAATTTAGATGCTAGTACTTATGATGCTGTCATTAATCTTTGTGGTTATAACATCGCTGCTGCGCGCTGGAGCGACGGTGTTAAAGAACAAATCATTCAATCGCGTGTTACAACAACATCAGTTTTGGTTGAATGGGCTATCAAACAGGCAGCCAAGCCACATTTTATCTGTGCAAACGCTGTTGGGATCTACGGAATGCAGGACCCTGCAGATAATGCTGAGCTGGATGAGGATAGTCTTATTGATTTTGAACATCCACGTGATTTTATGAGTGAGATAGGCATTCGTTGGCAGCAAGCGCTGCAACCCGCGATTGATTATGGTTTGAATGTAGCAAGCACGCGTTTTGGAGTTGTGATTGGTTACGGTGAGGGGATGCTGAAAAAGCTTTCACCAAGTTTTTATATGGGATTGGGTAGTGTCATTGGTGATGGAAGTCAGATTATTTCCTGGGTACATATAGATGATGTTGTAAGCGCAATCATATTCTTGCTCAACAAGCCTGAGTTAACTGGGGTTTTTAACTTAACCTCCCCACACCCAGTCAGTCAGGCTGAATTTGCGCGAGCATTAGCGACGACAATGCATCGTCCATTGCTATTGAAAGTACCGGCTTTTGTGATTCGAATTTTGCTTGGTGAAATGGGTGATTGTCTGCTGCTTAATGGGCAGCGTGTGGTGCCCAAGCGTTTGCTCCAGCTGGGTTACGAATTTCGTTATCCACAATTATTGGATGCACTGCGTCATGAATATACATGACGTCTTATGCCATCTTAAGGTTGATACAAGATTCTCGTCCACGGCTGTCGCATTGTGTGCGAATCTGCTGTAGGTTGGGCCTCGGCCCAACAATATGGTCTTAAATTCCATAATCATATTCAATTGCACAGCAATTAAGACCGCCGGCTTGTATCGCACCATGAACATGTAATTATTTACATAATGCAAAAATAACAATCAATGTTATACTTATACTAGAGCAAGTGTCAATACGCCCTAAGAAACAAATAAGAAATTATCTTAGGATTTCTTGTCTATTTGAGGATAACACCATGAACAGCACGAATAAACTTTTAATTATTACCTGTCTTGGAATCCAACTATTTATAAATTCCCCAATAATGGCCGCGACAGGTACTGTACAATCCTATGACGCCCAAACAGGCCGTGGTATAATCAAAACGGCAGCTGGTAGAAAAATATCGGTATTTGTGTCGGGATCAAAAGGCCGAATAAAAAGAGATCAACGTGTACAATTTACAGAAAAAGCAAATGATAAAGGCCATTTCGCCGTGGATGTAAAATAAAATTAACATAGCCGTAAATAAACCATGATATTATTAGCAGTAGCCAATGCACACCAAATACGATGAATGTTTTATCTGATGTCGGACCAGCATTTCGTCGTTTGTTTGTTGTAAGCTTGCCGACTATCTGATAGGAACCTAATGATACATTTAGCAATGGATTATCTATCTTAATGCCTCAAATGCATGGCTCACTGTAAAGAGTCATCGACATGGCCGTGATTGTTTAGACTCGAATAACTGGTTTTTATATTTGATAAATTCAGCCTAAAAACCAATTTACAAGGGGGAGCATAGATTATGGCAAACTATTTAGTGATTGCAGCTAGCAGCGCTATTGGACAAGCGGTCGTCAATATCTTAGTTTCTCAGGGCGATACTGTGTTTACTACTGCTCGAGATAATACCAAAATCCTACCTGATGCGCTGTTGGATGCGACTGATTTTGATGCAGTGAGTGAGGTCTTTCAAGAAGCCGGCCAAATAGATGGCGTTGTTAATTGTGCAGGTTCGTTATTCTTAAAAAGCGCGCATACTACCTCACAACCGCAGTATCAAGCAGTTATTGATTCCTCATTAACCACAGCCTTTGCAACGGTTCGTGCGGCTGGATTGCATATGCAATCAGGTGGATCTGTAGTCTTGATTTCATCAGCCGCTGCACTGGTTGGCCTGGCCAATCATGAGGCAATTGCAGCCGCAAAAGCAGGAATTATCGGACTTGTGCAATCCGCAGCATCCACGTATGCACATTTTAATTTGCGTTTTAATGTAGTGGCACCAGGGATGATAGATACACCATTGACTGCACAAATTACTGCAAATCCATTAGCTTTGAATGTGTCAAAGGCAATGCATCCACTGGCCAGAATTGGTACACCAGGGGATGTTGCTCGCGCCATTACATTTCTTTTAAATCCTGAAAATAATTGGATTACCGGACAAGTATTAGCTATAGATGGCGGTTTAAGCCGGGTACGCTCTAAAATTAAAATTTAATGGATTGATTTTTAAAATTTTGTTGTGCGCCCATAAAGTATAATTAGTTACTTCTTCACTTTACTTACTTTAGGAGTGGTTATGGCGGTAGAGCTGTTATCTCGCATACAATTTGGCTTTAGTATTGGCTTTCATATTTTGTTTCCAACATTAAACCTGGGTCTGGCTATTTTTCTTGTGGTGATGGAGATGCTTTGGTTAAAAACCAAGGCGCCGGCTTATTTAGAAATATGTAAATTTTGGACTAAAATTTTTGCAATGACTTTCGGTATGGGTGTTGTTTCAGGGATTGTATTAGCTTTTCAAATAGGTACCAATTTTGGTCCCTTTATAACTCAGTTTGGCAATGTCCTGGGCGCCTTATTTGCCTATGAGACTATGACCGCTTTTTTCCTTGAGGCCGGATTTTTAGGCGTCATGTTGTTTGGATGGCAGCGAGTTCCGCGAGTGCTTCATTTTACTGCGACATTATTGGTAGCGCTGGGTACGACTGTTTCAGCCTTTTGGATTATGTCGGCCAACTCCTGGATGCAAACGCCCAGCGGTTATCAAGTTATAAATGGTAAATATGTAGTGGATAGCTGGTTGTCGGTTGTTTTTAATCCATCTTTTATTCCTCGCTTTGCTCATATGCTGTTGGCATCTTATGCGACCACATGCTTTGTAGTGATAGCGGTTGCGAGTTACTATCTTTTGCAGAAAAAAAATCTAGTACTTTCTAAAAAATGCCTGTCGTTTGCTTTTTGGGCAGCTTTATTGATTGTTCCATTACAGATTGTTGTCGGAGATATTGTTGGTATCAACGTACATAAGTATCAGCATTTAAAAACTGCAGCGATGGAGGGCGTTTGGGATACACAAAAAGGTGCTCCATTGATCATTTTTGCCTGGCCATCTCAAGAGAAACAAGCAAATGAATACGTGCTTGCGATTCCTAAATTGGCGAGCTTGATTAATACCCATCATCTAGATGGCGAGATGCTGGGATTAAAATCGGTTGCCCGCACCGACCAACCAAGAGTTGCTGCTGTATTTTTCTCATTCAGGCTAATGGTTGTGATTGGATTACTGATGTTATTCACCGCTCTTATTGGTCTTTTTCTTCGACTTAAGGGACATCTTTACACTAACAAATGGTTTCAGCGTTGGTGTATTGCGATAGCCCCCTTGGGATTTGTCGCAAGTATTTCAGGTTGGTTAACGGCTGAGATTGGTCGCCAGCCATGGGTTGTTTATCATCTTTTAAAGACCAGTAATGCCGTTTCAGCTATAGGCATGGAAGAGGTCATTATTTCTTTTATTTTATTACTGATTGCCTATGGCGTTATCTTTGGGTTTTATCTCTATTATGTATTTAAACTTATACGTCTTGGGCCCAAGAATATCGATGTTGATGAAGCAGAACAACATTTGTTTCAATATATGACCGATACTGCCAGGGAGAAAAAATAATGCTGCCCTTTATTTTCGCCTTAATTCTCGCATTTATCGTGATAATGTATGTGATTTTAGATGGATTTGATTTGGGTATAGGTATTTTATTTCCGTTTACAGCAAATGAAGTCGAACGCGATAGAATGATGAATTCCATCGCCCCTATATGGGATGGGAATGAGACTTGGCTAGTTTTTGGTGGGGCAATGCTTTATGCTGCCTTTCCTAGGGTCTATGGATTGCTACTACCGATTCTTTATATGCCATTAATGCTCATGCTTATTTCATTGGTTTTTCGTGGGGTTAGTTTCGAGTTTCGCTTTAAAGCTGAGAAATCTAAACCATTTTGGAATTGGGCCTTTGCGATTAGTTCAATAGCCGCCGCCTTTTTTCAAGGGGTAGTTCTGGGATGCTTTGTGCAGGGATTCCAGATTGACGAATCGGCCATGACAATTAATACAAATGGTTGGTTGACTCCATTTACTTTACTTACAGGCATTGCATTGACTAGTGGCTATGGTTTGCTGGGTTCTACATGGATGATCATGAAAAGCGAGGGCCGATTACAAAGAAAAATGATTCATTACTCTAAAGGATTACTGGTGCTTGTCAGTATATTTCTCTTTTTTGTAAGTATTTGGACACCGTTACATAGCCATGAGATTTTTGCGCGCTGGTATAGTTATCCTAACTTTATTTATCTCAGTCCTTTGCCATTACTAGCGTTAATCGCGGTTTTTTTAGCGTGGAAAAACCTGTCTAAACAAAATGAAGTAAAGCCATTTATGTATAGTATCGTTATTTTTTTATGTTCCTATGTTGGCATAGGCATTAGTGTTTATCCTTATCTCATTCCTCATAAAGTTACTCTGTGGGAGGCTGCAGCACCCAATACAACGTTGAAGTTTATTCTAATAGGCGTTGTGATTATGTTGCCAGTTTTACTGGGATATACCGCCTATGCTTATTATTTGTTTCGAGGAAAAACTAACGACAATTATCATTAACAGTAGTTTCCTAAGATTGACTATTATCCATTAATCCACAGGCGTATAATACGCAGTTAGCGAGAGACTAATCTTTAGGGTGTAGAACAGATGAGCTTAGACACACAACGAGCACGACTGATTTGGCGATCACGCCGAGGCATGTTGGAGTTGGATTTGATTTTATCAAGATTTGTTGCAGTTTCGCTGGCTGGTATGAGTGCAAAGCAGTTGGATGCATATGAGAATTTGTTAGAAAATATCGATCCGGATTTATTTAATTGGTTGATGGGCTATCAAGCGCCAGCCCTTGAGGAGTTCAGGGAAATTGTTACCTATATTCGAGATCAAGCTCAGACTTAAACCATCGCTGGATGCTTTAAAGTTATCTTTTTTAGCGCATGGGCTGGCAATATATATTTTATGTAATTCAGGTTTAACCGGTGTATTTGTAATGCCGCTGGCGGCAGGGATTGTTATTTCATTTAGTCTTGAGATTGCGCGCTGGTCAGCGTATAAAACTGAACAAATATTAGACTACATGCAGCCACATTGGTGGTTGAGTCTGGATGCAGAAACTCCACAGCAGTATGAAAATCTACAGATTCGTGTGGATACTGGATTTTTCATGTTAGTAGTTCTGACATCAGCCACTAAGAAAAAAAATATCCTGATCTTTAGGGATCAACTAACTTTGAACGAGCTAAGGATGTTATCCATTATGCATAGTGTGTCTCATGGAGACAAGTCCGATCCTTGATTCTCGCATTTTTTTTCAAGCTGTTCTTGCATCCAGCTCATTAATGTCACCGAAACAATGATATTGCTACTTCTGGCTGCAGTACCGCTGAAGAAACCCGAACAACCTTTATGATTATAAATATTTTTTGCAGTTTTAAAGAAACCTATATTTTTATGATGGCTGGATTGTTGGATAGTTTTGATAGTGTCAGCCGGTTGCGAAATTAAGGTTGCACCAATCCCAGAGATAGTGCCAGAGATCAATGATGCTATGGTATCATTGATACAGTAAGGCAAAATTTCTTTTTTAAGCTCAGGAGTAATACTGATAAAAAAGACACTAAAACCACCTTCACGCAAAGCAGTAGCAGTTTGTCCTGAAAAAAAACTACTGATACCGTGCTGTTTGAATTGCTGGCTAGTCACCGCCGCAAAGTAATGGTTCACTGCCTGTCCCTGCAAAGTCATCACGCGCTCTACGGGACAACTAACCAAAGATGACGCTACCCCAGCAGCAAATGAAGCATTAATGGATTGGATATAAGTTGGTTGTTCGGAATAAAAGTGTTTTTTGATCCAATAGTTAGTGCCGAGTTGCACAGCTGTAGTAGGCATAAAGCCTGCAGCATTGGTTGTAAATCCTTTGAATAAATGTTTTGGATGATAATTTATTGGTGATCCCTGTTGGATTTTTGTTTTTATAGTCCAGAGAGGGTGTGTAATGCAGGTTTCCACAAATCCAGTCAAGCTACCGATTAAAACACTTTGGGTTGCTGTAATGTTTGATTTTCGTGGTTTATTCTCATCCGGCATAATAAGCTCGATGTTTGTTTAATAGATGCTATGCGCCAGATAATAGCATATCGCTTGTATTCAGCAACTGTTCTGTATCATGGCTTGGCTCTTTAGGAAATCGATGCCAATATTTTTTGTCTAAAAAAGTAGTGGCATTATATTAACAAACTATCGTATTTTTCATCCCATTGTCTTGCGTGTCTATGGGTTTGTTTGCTTTAAAGAATGCCGCGCGTTTGTGTAAATTGGCTTGCCAAAGATCTTTAAATTCACTGTTCAATTTTCTGCGATTTAAATATGTTAATCCGGCCTCTTGTATGACTTTAAATATTCCTTGATGTGGTTTTGAAGTAGTTTGATCTGGATTAAATGCTTCGGGATGCCATTGAACAGCAATCATGGGCACTCCATGGATGGTTTCAAACCCTTCGGCGCATTCATCTGGATTTGTTTGAGTTCCTTGGCGTGAATTTGGCGCAAGATTGTTATCTTTTACGCTATAAGCATTCACTTGAATGTTTTTACTGATAAGTTTTGACTGTGGGTTAATTGCTTTCCAATGGGTGCTGTTTACGGGTATATTTTGGATTGCTTCCGGATGTTTAGACATAGCTTTTGCTAATAGGGTGTCTTCTTTAGGACGAACTCGATGCAACATTTTATTATTACAAACCTCGGCACTACCCGTACTTAATCTGGGCATTCCACCGCCATAATTATGATCATTTACCTGATTTAGGTCGCCGCCATAAGCTTGCCATAAAGTCCATGATCCAGCACAAACGGCTAAAATAGGTTGTCCGCGATATATGGCTTTTCTGATTAATAATGCTTCATTGCTCAGGCGCGCAGCGTGTGTAGATGAGTTTTGCTTGTCGGATTCTCGGCTATAGCCTGGAATAAAAATAAAGGCGGCATCGATACCATAATCATTTGCTTGC
>CANNIJ010000075.1 GCA_947505025.1 Legionellaceae bacterium
TACTCTGGTCGAGCAAACATGTTTCAAACATGTGGTGTGTTGCTTTTTTTGTATGTGGGTGTGAGTCGTTTAATTGGTCGAGTAAGCGCCAGTCAATAAACGGAACACAGGATTCATCTGATTCACCCAGAAGCTCACTTATCGATATATCAAAGTACTTTGCTAGAGGCGTGAGCGTGCCAATTTTTGGATTGGTATTTTCGCCTGATAGCATACGATTAATCACTTGCTGAGCAATCCCTGTGCGTCGTGCGAGCTCATTTTCGCTTATGTTTTCTTGCGTAAGCAGTGATTTTAGCTGGGTCTTTAATGTTTTCATAAAATATCACAACAAAGATATAAATAGGGTTGACGCTAACACCCTGGAGTGTTAGCCTGGGATCTGTATATGGTTTCATGTAATTGTTTAAAACCTAAAGCACAATTAAAGCATATGCAGACCATATTATGTTCTTACATAGTATAACAACCTCATAAGGAGTACACCATGGAAAAAACAAAACAAAAAGCACGTGTATTAGCCTATACACTGGCAAAAGAGATTGATCTTGGATACTTGGAGTCGATTGCCGGTGGTCAAGCGGTAAATTCTGGCAATCATATGACGCATAATATTACCAATACTTCTTTGAGCAGCATTGACTATGCTATTGATTTTTAATCATAGTCGGTTATAGAGTGGTTTTTCGTTACGAACTCTAAACGGTTCGTAACGTCGCATAAACTGTACGATCATGGAGAGTGTACATGAAATTGTTAATTCCAACCCAGCCAGACGATACGCATGCGATTCTAGTTAAACTTGCGCTCGAAGCACAAGGTCATCGAGTAACGTTAATGTTTACTGCGGACTATCCAACCCGACAGAAAAACTCTGTCTTTATAGATGCTGCCAATTATCGTTGGCAAAGTATAGATCGCCAGGTCTCACTTGTTGATAATGATTATGATGTAGTGTGGTGGCGGCGTCCACGGGCACCATATTTACCCAAAGCTTTAGTACATCCAGATGATCATGTATTTGCTGTTCGTGAAAATATGTTGTTTTATGAGTCTTTAATGCATAATTTGGCACCAAATGCCTGGTGGATTAATCCTAAAGAATCAGCTAAACGTGCTAATTTCAAACTATTACAGCTCAAGCTTGCTAGTGAATGTAATTTGAATATACCCACGACCTTATGTTCAAACGATCCGCACGAAATTAACTGCTTCTTGTTAAAGCACCAGGCTACAGGAGTTATTTACAAGCCTTTGTGTGCTAATTTTTGGCTTGAAGAGACTAGAATGAAATCTTCGTACACATCTAAAGTACATTTTTTAACATTGCCAGACATACAAACCTTACAAACTACTCCTGGCATTTTTCAAACGGAAATAAAGAAAAAACATGAGTTGCGCATTACATGTTTTGGTCATTGGATGGTTGCTGCAAAATTAGACTCTCAATGTCATCCTAATGGCGAAGTTGATTGGCGTGCAATTAATGATGGTTCTTTGCAAGTTGAGCCATATGTAATCCCACAAGACTTACAAATTAAAATCAGACATTTTATGCAAAAAATAGGTATCTTGTTTGGATCTTTTGATTTTATTGTTACACAAGAGAATGAGTATGTTTTTCTTGAGGTTAATGAACAAGGTCAATTCTTTTGGGTTGAAGAATACGCCCCAGAGATTAAGATGTTGGATATATTTGTACAGTTTATTTTAGCGCGTAAGATTGATTTTACATGGGATCCAGGGAAAATGCAGCATGCTATTGCGGATTATCGAGCCCAGTTGCATCACATGTATCTAGAAAATATGCAACATCATGTGGATCTAAATAATTCACTGATTTATAAGGAGCAACAAGGATGTGCTGTATGAAGTTTAATCTATTAATGCTGACAGGATTAATGTCTTTATGTGTAAACGCAGATCAGCATATAGATTTTTATGGAGTTGAGCCCGATGTAGGCCATCTACTGGTTGGAAAATATTCAAAGCGTATTTTAAAGCTTGAACATTCTTTATTGAAGTTATCGGCTAAAGATCCTGGAGGAAAAAATACCTCTCAATATTTAGAGAATTTATCTAAAGCTAAAGATCAGTTGGAGCTGGAGATCAAGCAAGATGGAGATTTTGCCAGTGTGATGCTGGATACGGTTTTTTATGCTCATCCATCATTGGCGTACACTACGATTGAAGTTATCACCAAAGATAATCTGGCACGACTACGTTTTGTGTCCCCTCTGGTAAAAAATAACCCGCAAGCACCGTACAAGTATCAATCTGAATTGCAAAGTAAGAATGATGTAATTACACAGATGTCTTTTTTTACTGATGAAGTTTTACGTTTATTTATATCAGGAAATTTAGCCGATATCCAAGATGACAAGTTGTATTGTCCGGTATATCATTGTTTGGCATCGTTTGACCAACCTACATTAGCACCGTATTTATCATTGTTTAATGCGGCTGCGATCAAAGATAAGGTATTGATATTAAAAACTTTAAGCAGTGATCCAGTTATTGAGCGACGTGGGTTTGCGGTATTCTTGGTCGGTCATTTTAATGATCCACGTGAAATAATCAAGGTACTAATACCTTATATAAATGATCCTTGTCAATTGATACGCAACAATGCTATGCGGGTTTTATCCGCCACCTTGAGAAAAAGTAAAATCAAGGATATAGATCCACGGCCATTTTTGGACCTGTTAGACTCTCCGTATGATACCGATCGGAATAAATCGTTGCACGTACTTCTAGCTCTTGCTGAAAGTGAGTCCATGAAAAACTGGCTGCGTATATATGGAGCCAAACCTTTATTGGCAAATTTAGCATTAAAACAACCCAATAATCATCTGGTTGCATATAAGATTTTACAAAGGATCAGTGGTCAGTCATTTAGTGATTTAGCTGTGAATGAGTGGCGTAATTGGTTTTTGCAACTGCCCCGCAGGTCAAAAGAAGAACAAAGTTGGTTGCTGGGTACAGCAGCACATCGGTTATGGCAAAGTTGGTTGCGACGATATCATCAGTTTATCACATGAAAACCTGCGAGTTATTTCGTTCTGAGGCTTTAGTGGCACCGGCAGAACAGTATGGAAGTGTTTTCTTGAATACTCCGCTGCATGTACGCTTTGTCACTTTTGCTGGATTGCTTTTGTTGTCCTGCTTGATTTTTTTTGTGATGTTTTTTGAATTCGCAGAAAGCTGTAGGGTTCAGGGGGCGCTGGTACCTGATAAAGGCATGATTCATCTGTATGCGCAAAAATCTGGAGTAGTTCTTCATCGCTATGCACAAGCTGGTGAACATGTAAAAAAAGGCGCTCCTTTGTTTTTGATTGACTCGTCATTAGTCGGTAGTGATGGCGCTGATGCACATTATCGAGCCGATGTATTTAAAAAAAATCAACGTGGGTTAGAGCGGGAAATTGTAGAAAAAACTGAGCAATTGCATAATTTAAACCAATTATTTAATAAAAAGTATATTTCATTGGAAGTATATCAAGCCAGTAAAGATACATTGCGTGTTTTACGTGAGAAACTCAGAGCGCTTAAGTTGGAAATTATTACTGAATCCAGATTGCATTCTTGGTACTTAACGGCGTCGGTTGACGGGTTGTTAACCTACATTATGCTGCAAGCAGGCGATACTTTATTGCCGAATACATGTGCTGCGATAATCATTCCTGATCAGAGTAAAATGTTAGTGGAACTTTACACTCTGATGCATCAGGTGCGTTTTTTGAAAACTCAGCAGCAGATTATATTGCGCTATGATTCATTCCCTAATCCTGAATCTAGACCGGCACATGCGACAATTGAAAAATTGGGTTCAAGCATCTTGACGGATCAAGATGAGAGAAAATCAATTCTGATTGGTGCTCCTTATTATAAAGCCATTGCAAGCTTGGAACAGCAGCAGATTCTTTCTGGTGGTGAGGTACATGAATTAAAGCCAGGCATGACATTGTGGGCCACAGTCCGTGGGCCGCGTAAAAAGATATGGCAATGGTTATTGGGACCATTATATGCAGCGTTAGATGAGTCCTGGCTATGATAGATTCTGCAGCCAAAGTAGGTTTAGATTTTACTCGCCAAGGGATTTTTTATCGGCGCAGATTACCGATGATATTGCAAGATGAAGTAGCTGATTGCGGCCATGCATGTATTGCTATGATCGGCAATTATTGGGGTCATCGGTTCTCATTAGGTCAGTTACGCCAGGAGTTCCCTAGTTCATTACGTGGGATGAATTTAGGAGAAGTAATTCAGGTGCTAGAGCCGTTGGGATTTAAAAGCAGAGCATTACGCGTTCCAATTAGTGAAGTAAATTTAATTCAATGTCCTGCGATTTTACATTGGGAGATGAACCATTTTGTGGTACTCAAGCAGGTGAATCGGCATAGCATTATCTTACATGATCCAGCATATGGTTTGCGTAAATGTGCGTGGAGTGAGTTTTCACAATCATTTACCGGTATTGTGTTAGAGATCGAGCCTGGATCTGATTTTACTGCGATCCGGATTAGAAAAAAACTTCGATTGTATGATCTGGTAAAAAATGTTCTGGGCTTCAAGCGATGTATGTTGATGTTATTTGCAATATCTCTGATTTTAGAGTTATTTATGTTAGTTAATCCTTTAGTTATGCAGTATATTACTGATCGATTAATGGACTTAAGTGATCCTAAAGCATTATTTGTATTATCCACAGGATTATTCATACTTTATATGATTCATGCGGTTATGGAGTATGTGCGAGCACATTACGCCTTGTATATTAGCATGCGTTTACAGGAGTCATTTTCTTCTAATATTGTTGCACATTTGTTTTCATTGCCATTGAAGTTTTTTGAGCGACGTCACTTGGGCGACTTACAGTCAAAGATACATTCTATACAGCAAGTTCAAACCAAGATCAGCACTGAATTTGTTCAAACAGCACTAGATGGAGTGCTAATTTTACTCCATGCGTTGGTTATGTTTATGTATAGTCGGGCTTTAAGCTGCGTCGTTTTAACCGGGATTCTAGTTAATTTTTGTTGTCGTTGGGTGACTTACACCAACTTGAAACAACATACAGCTGCTTCCATTCAAAAACATGCACATGTCGCTTCAGTGTTTTTAGAGACACTGCATGCGATCCGACCGATTAAAGCTTTTATTAAAGAAAAGCTACGTTTTAATAGTTGGCGCAATGCTTATATTGAAGCATGTAATGCAGATTTAAGTCTGAATCGGATTCAGGTTAATTTACGTGTGATTCAGCAATTATTATCTAATGTTGAGCTATTAGCCGTGATGTGCTGGGGGGCTTTTTTTGTATTTCATAAGCAGTTGTCAGTCGGGATGCTAGTGGCTTTTTTTGCGTATCGAACCATCCTGTCGGTTAAAACAGCTGCGTTTATTGATCATTTTTTTTCATACAAATTGTTATCTGTGCAACTAGATCGTTTAAGTGATGTTTTATTCCATCCGCCTGAATCGGTTGCCGCAGGTCATCCACATACTGTAATCCTTCAAGGTAGCCTGCAGTTACAAAATATATCAGTACAATATCATACCAATGATCGTTTGTTGTTTCAGGGGTTGAGTTTAGAAATTGCTGCCGGAGAATGTGTGGCATTAATTGGACCATCTGGTTGTGGAAAAACTACATTATTAAATATCATGATGGGTTTAATGCAGCCCGTGCAAGGGCAGGTTTATGTGGACAATATGTCTATTGAGACTTTTGGTTTAAAAAGATACAGGGAGTTCATCGGAGTTGTGTTGCAGGATGATCTGTTACTCAGAGGGTCTTTATTGGAAAACATCACTTTTTTTTCTGACACAGTCGATCTGGATCTGGTATATGAGGCGGCAAAACAAGCATGTATTCATTCGACTATTCAAGAGTTGCCTTTGGGGTACGATACTCGCATAGGTGACATGGGTTCTATGTTGTCAGGAGGACAAAAACAGCGCATTATATTGGCGCGTGCATTATATAAAAAACCGGTTATTTTATTCTTAGATGAAGCTACCAGTAATTTAGATATAGCTACCGAGAGTTTGATCAATCAGTCATTAAAAAACATCAAGATCACGCAAGTTATAGTTGCACACCGCTATGAAACTATCCAAATGGCTGATCGCGTCATTGATCTTGGGAGTTTTTCTGCAAGTAACCTGGTAAAAAAATCTCTGGATTGAGCGTGGTTAGGGTGCTATGATCCGCGCGTTAAAAAAGTAATCCGGAGTATTACTCATTTGAAACATATAGCCTTTTTTTTAGCCATTTGCGCCAGCCTGATCCAGCAAGTAAGCGCAGCAGACACAACTGCCTTAAATAAAGATATGCTGCAGTTACAGCAACAAGCCAACGAATTACAAAAACAATTACAGGCTTTACAGCTGAAGATTGATCGGCAAAAGGCAGCGCCTGCAGCTCAATTATCTGCGCCAACAACAACCAGTAAGGTAACCCCGGTTGAGCAGAATACTGCTCCGCCAACAAATATTCAAAATACTGATTTGCAATTTCATACCAGTTCTGTCAGCGTGCATTCATTAGATGTCGATCCAGAATCATTGGAGTTTTATCCAACTGCCTTGGTAGTTGATGATCGAGTGCTAACTTATATTGCAGGAACGCCAGTGGTTAGCTCACCCTACTTGGGCAGTCGTCCTGCATTTGATGGCTCAGATTATATGGTCAACGTTTCAAGTATTAATCGGGATATTCGTTTGATGCAGCAACGTCGAGGCTTAGAGCGTGCTTATAAAAAGATAGGGTATCCGGTGCCGAATAAACCAATCATAGCTTTGAGTGGTAAAGCTGAGCCTATAGGGACCATGGGTCAGCCTTACGTTGGGGAATCTAAATTTGATTGGAATTTAGGTTCTGATGAGTTGGACGTGGCCGCAATTTTAAATAGTAAAGTTGAGGCCTACATGGCTTTAGCTTATGACGCATCGCGCTCAGCGAGTCGCGGTCCGCGGGTGAATAATTCATCGTTAGATGTGAGTATGGGTTTTGTGAATATCGGTGATCTGGATGCATCGCCGATTTATTTAACCGCAGGTCAGTTGTTTGCTCCATTTGGACGATTTTCTTCATCCATGGTCAGCGCACCGTTAACCTTACGCTTGGCGCGAATTAAAACACGTCCAATTATTTTAGGGTATAAGTCACAAAATGACACCGGACCATATCTCGCATTATATGCTTATCGCGGAGAAGTTACAGAAGGTAACTCTGGAGTCACTGGCTTCAATATTGGTTATATTTTAGACGTGCATGATGCTACAGCAGATGTGGGTATTAGTGCGGTTAGTTCTTTGGATGATTCTGGTGGCATGCAAATGACTGGATCAACCCCAGGTCTGAATACAGGTACATTTGGTGGTTTTTCTTCGTTACTGAATGGTAATGAGGATGTATACAAAGTTAGTGGCTTGGATTTGCATGCCAGCATAAACTATGATCGATATAATGTTACGGCCGAGTGGGTTGGGGCTTTAACTTCATTTAGAGATCAGGATTTAAGTTTTAATGGAGTTGGCGCTCA
>CANNIJ010000076.1 GCA_947505025.1 Legionellaceae bacterium
AGACATGCAGGACTTGATTTTTTTTATCGTATCTTTAATTCGAATGGGCAGGAAGTAGGTCAATGCGGGAATGGTGCTCGCTGTCTGGCTCGCTTTATTCAAGCTCGCGGACTAAGTGATAAAAAAAACATTTCTGTAGCCACCAGAACGACAAAGCTAACTTTATATTTACATGATGATGGGGGTGTCAGCGTGGATATGGGCATTCCTAGTTTTGTGAATGAAAAAAATTATCGGATTCAACTAGCAAAATGTATCAAGGTTTATCCTGTGAATATTGGCAATCCTCATGCTGTAATCTTAGTCGACGATCTAAGCGTCGCTAATGTACATGACGACGGCCAACATATCAGCGTACATAAATTATTTCCCGATCAAACTAATGTGGAATTCATGCAAATCATGTCCAGTAATACAATAAAATTGCGTGTATACGAACGTGGTTGCGGTGAAACCCCCGCTTGTGGCAGTGGTGCAGTTGCAGCGGTGGTAATTGGTCAAAAATATTATGATCTAGAAGATCGCGTAACGGTTCAACTGCCCGGCGGCGAGTTATTAGTACAGAAAAAAAATGCCGGCAACATGTTCCTCACTGGTGCAGCAACCTTTGTATATGATGGAATAATCAGTTGATTTGGTAATTATTCAGAGTGAAACAAGTAGTGGATTGTTGCCAATTCATCTTCGCTGGACTTCAAGAGTCGAATTGTTGAAAGAGTGCTAGCGTGATTGATTTAACGATAGTATCATTGATACTTTGATCCTGATCATATCTACAAGAAGGAATAAGCATGAATAATCGCGTACGTATTGCCATCACTGGTGCAGCTGGTCAAATTGGTTATGCATTATTATTTAGAATTGCATCTGGGCAAATGTTCGGCGATCACATCGATGTTGAATTAAATCTATTAGAATTAGAGTCATCATTACCCATGCTCGAAGGTATTGCCATGGAATTAGAGGACTGTGCGTTTCCGCGCTTAAAACGTGTGTTATGCACCAGTGATTTAAAATGTGCAATGGATGGTGTCAATTGGGCTTTATTGATTGGTTCCGTACCGCGCAAAGCCGGAATGGAACGGTCTGATTTACTACAAGTCAATGGTGGTATTTTTACCCAGCAAGGACGTGCGCTGAATGATTATTCGGCTGATAATATACGCGTTTTCGTAGTCGGCAATCCTTGTAATACCAATGCTTTAATTGCTAAACATCACGCTAAAGATATTCCAGATGATCGATTTTTCTCTATGACATTATTAGATGAATTGCGTGCTCGTACACAATTGGCCCAAAAAGCTAATGTAGATATTACAGCAATTTCACAAATGACGATTTGGGGTAATCACTCAGCCACACAATTCCCTGATTTTTATCATGCAAAAATACATGGCTTACCTGCAACCACAGTGATTGATGACTTGGATTGGTTCAAAGATTATTTTGTACCGACCATACAACAGCGCGGATCAGCCGTAATTAAGGCCAAAGGTAGCAGCTCAGCTGGATCTGCAGCTAATGCCATAATCGGCAGTATCAACAACCTGATCACAGATACTGTGAGTGGCGAATCTTTTTCAATTGGACGCTGCTCATTAGGCGAATATGGTGTTGATCCTGGATTAATGTTTTCCTTTCCTTGTCGTCGTGAGCATGGTTTAATTCGAAGACTAGGCCTTGAGCATGGAGTGATCAACGTAGTAGAAGGTCTAACCTTTGACGCCTATGCACAAGCACTACTAGAAATAACCCTGGGAGAGTTACGCCACGAACGCGATATTGTAAAGCAATTGGGGCTTTTAGATTAGAAATCTATCAATTATGGGCGTATCTTATACGCCCGGTCAAAATTAGTCACCCAACAAACCATGCTGAACAACATGTGAATTTATGATTTCATCTATGCCTGCCGCAGCTGTTAATGCAGCTACGTTTGCTTTGGTAAAAAACCCATCAAATCCATTACAACGCTGTATATATTCTGTAATAAGAATCGAATATTCAGAGTGTTTAGAAAAAATTTGCTCTAGATCTGGCAAATCTTTACATTCGCCGAAAACTTTATCTAAAAATTTAACTTTAGATTTGTTTTGTAAGACTTTGATAACATAATCAATGTTTTTCACTCCTGATTTATGATTACCATCCATGATCTCCATGGCGATATGATGTAACCGCCGACCATAATTACGCACAAATGTTTCTGTGGGCATTGGATGATTTTCGAATGAGTTGACCATATATGGTGTGTTATTTGCAGTGAATACTTTAGCTGGAGATAAGATATCGTTTCCGTGCAGTGTTCTCGTGACGTTAGTCGAGGAGTTCATATCCATGATATTGTAAGCACCCCAGAAATAATAGTTAGATAAACACAAGTACTCCAAAATAGAGTCCTCTCTTTCTCCAGCTAAAATACGTGTGGCCAGATGATCTATACCCTTGATAAGTTTGTTTAGTCCAGTGCTAATAGAAAAATTATTTAATTGCTCTAAGGATTGTAATTGTTCTTGGGTAAGTGAAAATGGTTGGCCAAATTGAAATCTATCGAAATCAAAAATATCATAATCTGTATATCCAACACAGTTATAAGTTAGGTCAGACATTCGCGTAAAATGAATATGGTTATCACAATATAATTTATTTTCGGTTAGGTTAGGATCTCTAAACATAATATTTTGAGACGTTAAAATAGCTTTTGTTTCATCTTTTGCGGGTGAATTTAGAATTTCACCTACATAACGCGCATTACATTTTTCACGAGCATTTGGGTATAGTTGATTAATCCGTGTAATATCATCTATAAAATTTTCTGCAAGCGGCTCTATAACCAAATATGCAGGGGAATCTGGATGATTAACTAAACAATAAATCTTATGTGTTTTGCTAATATAGCTGGCCTGACAACGATAAGGTGTCATTGCGTATAGTTCCTGAATAAATGCAAATGCATCGCCAGTTTGTACTTGTGTTATTACCGCGGCAATATCTCCGATCAGTTCATTAAGACCACTTGATTGGCGCCTTTCAATAATTTTCAGACGATATTCATCAAAATATTCTGAATTCTTTTTGTCACCTTTGGATATATAAGTTAGGGGATTAATCATGGCAATCGTCCTTATTGATTATATTCTATCGTAAGTCTTGTACGTAGTACTATGTATGATAGCAAAACTATCATACAGCAACTATACTGAAATATAGACCAAGAACCACAAGGAACCACGCTATGGTGCTAAAAATCAGCTTACGTGGAAGTGCGTTGCTACGAGATCCTTTATTAAATAAAGAAACTGCATTCAGTCACCATGAAAAAGGCATATTTAATTTATACGGACTATTGCCAGAAAATACTGAAACTATAGAACAGCAACTAGAGCGTTGCAACAACGCATATTCTGCAAAAAACAGCTATTTAGAAAAACATATTTATCTGCGTGCCCTACAAGATCGCAATGAGATCCTTTTTTATCGTTTCATTATAACTAATCTAACCGAGATGATGCCAATAATTTACACGCCCGTTGTAGGCGAGGCTTGTCAAAATTTCGATAAGATATACCGGAGTCCACGTGGTTTATTTATTAGCTACCCTGAAAGAGAACAAATGGACTCTATACTTCAGGCGGTGAAGTCACATCGTAGAGTAAAAGTTATTGTGTTCACTGATGGTGAACGAGTTTTAGGTCTTGGTGACCAAGGTGTAGGTGGACTAGGGATCCCAATTGGTAAACTATCATTATATACAGTTTGTGGTGGTATAAACCCTGCGAACACATTACCAATTATTTTAGATGTAGGTACGAATAATCAGGAAAAATTAAATGATCCAGAGTATTTAGGTTGGAGACATCCACGCATCACAGGAAAAAAATATGCGGATTTTGTAGATCATTTTGTGCAAAGCGTCAAAAAACATTTCCCACATGTGCTGCTGCAATTTGAAGACTTTGCACAACAAAATGCCTACCCATTACTAGAACGCTACCGCGATCAATTATGCACCTTCAATGATGATATACAAGGAACTGCAGCGGTTGCTTTGGCAGCAATTATTGCAGCTACAAATGTTACTAACTCTAAACTAAAAGATCAAAAAATCGCTGTCTTTGGAGCCGGCTCAGCAGGATGTGGTATTAGTGAACAGATTATTAAAGCGATGACCCACCAAGGTCTAAGTCCTGAGGATGCACGAGCACAATTCTACCTTATTGATAAAAATGGTCTCTTAGACGACAGTATGCAGGATCTTCTAGATTTTCAACGTCCATTTGCTCGAACTAAAAATTCTTTAGATCACTGGACATGTGAGCAACCTGGCAAAATCAGCTTGCTTGACGTAGTCAACAATGCACAACCAACTATTCTATTAGGTGTTTCTGCACAACCCAATCAGTTCACCGAAACTATCGTTAAAAGTATGAATAAATATTGTGAACGCCCAATTATTTTTCCATTATCCAATCCAACATCTAAAGCAGAAGCTACTCCCTGTGATTTGCTAACATGGACCTCAGGCAACGCATTGGTTGCTACTGGCAGCCCATTTGAGTCCGTCGTAATTGGCACGCAAAAACTTAAAATTGATCAATGTAATAACTCTTATATATTTCCAGGAATTGGTTTGGCTGTTGTAGCTGGACATGCGCGTCGTGTCACCGATGGTATGATGATGGCTGCCGCCATTGCATTAAGTGAGTTAGCACCATCTTTGACTAAAGATGTATATGGTTTATTACCAGATTTATCAAATATCCGCAACGTGAGCCAACATATAGCCAGTGCAGTAATTCTCCAAGGTATCCTCGAGGGACATATTGATCCAATAGATAAGGCATCAATCAAGCAAGCTATTAAAAAAACCATGTGGTTTCCTGAATATGAGAAATTTGATATTTAATCATAATTAAACTGGGGCTTCATATGCAAAGACAATGGTATTTAGGATTGGGCATTATAATTATTAGTGTATTGTTGCTCATGATGATCATGCATGATGTCATGTGGTTTCTGGCCTTTTTAATTCCTATCATAGTAATAGCAATACATGATCTTTTTCAGAAAAAAAACACTATATTACGTAACTTTCCTGTTCTAGGGCACTTACGCTACATTCTGGAATTTATTAGGCCAGAGATTCAACAATACTTTATAGCTAGTGATGAAAGTGAACGACCATTTAACCGAGAAATTAGATCAGTGATCTATCAGCGTGCTAAAAATGTACGAGACACAATCCCCTTTGGAACTGAAAAAAATATTTTACGAGTTGGATATTCCTGGGTACTGCACTCATTAGATCCTAAACATGTAAGTGAAGTTGAACCACGTATAACAGTTGGTGGGCCTGATTGTAAGCAGCCATACAGCGCATCCAGACTGAATATTTCCGCCATGAGTTTTGGGGCGCTTTCAGGAAAAGCTATTATGGCATTAAATAAAGGAGCACTCCTTGGAAACTTTGCCCATAACACCGGAGAAGGCGGCCTCAGCCAATATCATCTACAAGGTGGAGATCTTGTTTTTCAAATAGGAACTGCTTATTTTGGATGCAGAGATCCGCAAGGTAATTTTGACGGCAACTTGTTTGAGAATATAGCAACTCGCACAGAAGTCAAAATGATTGAAATAAAGTTATCACAAGGAGCAAAACCATCGCATGGAGGGATCTTACCTGCGGCAAAGCTAACGCAGGAAATAGCCCGCGCTCGTCACGTCCCAATGGGCAGTGACGTCATCTCTCCTCCGGCTCACTCAGCCTTTAACTCACCCATAGGACTATTAAAATTCATTAAGCGTCTACGTGATTTATCTGGAGGCAAACCAGTTGGGTTTAAGTTATGCGTAGGCCGCAAGAATGAGTTCTTAAGTATCTGTAAATCAATGCTAGAAACTAATATATTTCCTGATTTTATAACTGTTGATGGTGCAGAAGGCGGTACTGGTGCTGCTCCACTAGAGTTCACCGACTATGTAGGCGAGCCGCTGGAGTCTGGCTTACTTTTTGTTCACAACGCACTAGTTGGGATTAATGTTCGTGACAAAATTAGAATTATTTGTAGTGGTAAAATTGCTGTTGGTTTTGACATGGTGGAAAAAATTGCTATGGGTGCTGATATGTGTAACAGTGCACGAGCGATGATGATGAGTGTTGGCTGTGTGCAATCCAGACAGTGTGATGCCAATACATGTCCAACTGGAGTGGCCACACAAAACCTACGCCTACAACGTGGCCTAGTGGTAGAGGAAAAAAAACATCGCGCAGCAAACTTTCATAAAAACACCATGAAAAGCTTTTTAGAACTAGTTGGTGCCATGGGCTTAAGGAACCCAAGTGACTTACATCCTAACTTTATCATGCGGCGTGTAAGCATTAACTGTGTAAAACCATTTGGTGAAATCTACCACTATCTAGAACCCGGACAATTACTCGGTAAAAACATACCTGATAACTTTAAAAAATACTGGGATTTAGCTGATACTAATGAGTTTTAACTGTGAATACTCAACCTAGCATGAGCAACTGCTGTCGCATGAGCAATTCAACTTTAATGACTATGAGTTGAGTTGCTCATACTTAGCTAAGGATTTAAAAATTAGATCTTGCTATATATATCCTTATACTATGGTGCCGATGACATAGATGGTTAACCCTGTGCACTTATTTTAAAGACATGATCAATAACCGTATTAGCGGTTGTATCAACTAAACTATTATCTGGACTAGTATCGCGAGCTTTGATCTTCCCAAGAGCACAAATGACGTCCTGATCATTTAATTTTAGTTCCGATTTTTCTTTACTAAGTTTTAATAACGCGTCTAGCACTAACTCCTCTTGAGTGGATTGATTTAGGATAAGTGTTTTAAACAAAAAATGTAATGATCCCTTACCTCCACTTGCATGAGTTATGTCCACATAGTTTTCTGATGGCAGATGACCGGTGTAATCAAGAGATGAGTATATTTGTTTAAATGAATTAGCTTTTGCATGGGAATTATCGTTATTGATATTGTCAAACCTTCTTGGACTCCATATAAGTCGCAAAAATTTATATATAGCTGTAAATGGTGCAAGCACTAATATAATGGGCAAAGATACCAAGAATGTTGAATTACGCCAGCCACCAATTGCAACAGCGGCCACGGCACCCACAGCAGCACCCACAGCAAATCCAGGCGCACCGATTGCCTGTGCGTAAGTAGTACGGTTGTTATCACTATTAACCTGAGCAACTTCGTCTCTAGCTAAGTTAGAGACGCTGAGATATCCAGTATTAGCGCTGATAACATTATTATTTACAATAGTTTTAGTTGCACGCCAGCCACCAATTGCAGTTGTAGCCAAAATTGCAATCACCCATGTCGGTATAGTTATAGGAATGAATAATGCAGCTTGTCCCCACCTCTCAGCGGCTGAGTCTCCTATCAATCCTTTACCCGAACCAGCGAGTCTCTCTCCCAATGTCAATTCAGTAACGGTGTCATATTGATAAAGACTCAGATCTCTAATGAAATTAGACAGTCTAAACATTGAGTTAAA
>CANNIJ010000077.1 GCA_947505025.1 Legionellaceae bacterium
AGAAACTTAGTCCCGGTTTCTGGGGATTTTGTCTTAATAAACGTGGATAATTCGCCCGTTATATTCCGGCAGCTGCTGATCAAGCAAGATCTATCAATGACTAAATGCCTGAATCCGAGTCATCCTGACTATCAATTGCGACAACTGACGACGCAGGCACGTTGCTTGGCAACTTTAGTGCAAACACGCAATCATCAATAGCTTGCTCGTTAACCGCTGTACTAACAATTGTAATCAAATCCTTGCGGCTCAGCTCTAACAATAGTTCTGTTTTCTTATATAGATCTTGAGCGCTAATTGTAATTAACTGCCGGTTCTTCAGTAATACAAAGTTTGTTTTGCCAGCACAGAGCTCTTGACGAAGAATGATCGTTTCAATCCTCAGCAGAAAATATCGGGTTTTGTGCAAACAATTCAAAATAAGAAGCTTTAATTTGATCCAATCCATGGCTTTAAGACCTATATGCTCATAAACATTCCTTTATAGTATGTATAATAACAACTCTATTGTTATTTGCAAGCACTAAGTTGCATTATCAGCCAGCTGTTCGAAAAACAATCGAACAGCCCTATGGCATCAGGCGTGTTGCCAGGCCCTGTTTAAATTGGCCAAAGACCAGTCTACGCATAATATGGTTACCCACTGACAAGTATAAAACTTCTTCATTGAGTCCAGCCGCGGGGAAAACCAATAAGGTATTCATGCGCTGAGAAAGAAGAAAACTATCCATGCCCAGGGCGTATAGTCTGGTATAACTATTCAAAGGTTCAGGCCAATTGCGTTCACTGATCTCACGTGCATGAAACATCCCCGGCATATCACAAAAGATCACTCCATCTAAATCTCGATCTTTCATGGCATTTGGGCTGCCAGAATAAACATTTGAAGTGGCATAAATCGGTATATTACCAGCATAGTAGTACTTAATTAACGGCACTATTTGTCGAGCCACAGATGGGTATGCGACTAAAATAATCACATCAAAATCCTGGCGTCGCAGCGGGGCATCTGCTGCGTGCATTGCAGATGCATCATGTGGATTTATTTTTTTAGGTGGCTCAGCTGAGGCATGCAATAGCAGTCGAATGGAATTATTTAAACCTTTTGTTTGACCATAATGCAGCGTCTCAACCAAAGTTCCGCCCTGAGAATTCCAGATAGAAGAGAATGCGTATAGTACATCATCCCCCCACGAGCCCTCGGGTACAATAATCAAAGCTCGTTTATGCCCAGCTTGGCCTGCACGTACTGCGATTTGCCGCGCTTCATTGACCGGAGATAAGCCAAATGTGTATGCCTTAGATTTAGACTCAACTTCATTGAGTAACAACGTGGGTACTGGATGCGGCATGCCAGCTACTTGAGCTACATCAGATTTACTTAGTGGCCCCACAATAAAATCTGCACCCTGTTCAACAGCACGTCTATATAAATTAGCCGCTGAATATATATAAGTATCATATGCTTGCACGCTAACAAAAGCCGTGTTACCACTTGCATCATAGGCTGCCATAAAACCATCACGAATAGCTCCCCCAGGACCAGCTAATGGGCCCGTTAATGGTAGTAGTAAAGCAATATGTTTAGGTTTGGGCGATAATGCCGGTGCCAAGGTTTCCAGCGCGGCGGGGAAAAACTTTTGTGCAGGATGGCTGGGGAATTCTGTCTGCCAATGTTCTATATCTGTCAACATCGCCTGACCAGTTGGATAGCTTTTGCGTGCAACCAAAGCAAGGTTGATCCATCCAGCGAAGAGCGTATGATGATCAACTTCGAGATTAATCATACGCAGCTCACCGTCGGATATAGTGATTAGTGATAGCCATAATGCACGTCTATTATTATTTTTTGACGTCTCATCAGGCAATAATGCGTCTAACTTGATGCGTTCACGCACGCTGGCAGCGGGTTGTTGGATCAATTGATAAGCATACGCCAGCATGTCATGATATTGAACTTGATAATACAGTGGTAATGCAGATAAAGTTTTTATTTTAGACAAGCATTGAATCGCTGTTCTTGGCTGACTGCGTAAAATATATGATTTAGCCAGTAATAGATTTTTTTCATCTTGGATCACTGGCGTCATAGGATCAAGATTGGCGAGTAACTTTTGCCCTGGTTGCCATTGTCCGTCATAAATAAACCGCCCGGCAGCCATTAACTGTAGGGATTGCTTTTCTAGACCAGTTTGATGTTCAGACAAAGCCAAATAAGCGTTGGCGGGCATGGTGAAGGGGCTACTTAATGATTGACTATGCGTTGTGACTGAGCTCAGATTGGCACATTGAACCAACAGTAATGAGCATGACAGGCATAAAAAACGCAAAAAATGGTTATAGTAAGTTATTTTCACAAGCGTTCCCAACATAAAAGAAGATAAGAGAATAAACGATGAATCAAACTTCAGCAAGAAAACCCGGCATTCTTTATATTGTGGCAACCCCGATTGGGCATCAAAAAGATATTAGTCTGCGTGCTATAGATACTTTAACCGATGTTGATTTAGTTCTTGCAGAAGACACACGTCACTCAGCACCTTTACTCGCAGGACTGGGGATCAAGAAACCAATGATCTCTCTTCATGCTCACAATGAATCTGTAAAAGTTGATCAAATAATCAACCTGCTCAGCTCAGGAAAAAACTTAGCACTTATTAGTGATGCTGGTACACCGCTCATCAGCGATCCTGGATATCTACTGGTGAAACAAGCAAGAGAACAAGGTATATCCGTTGTACCTGTGCCTGGTGCATGTGCTTTAATTGCCGCACTTAGTGCAGCAGGTCTACCCAGTGATACATTTACTTTTTATGGTTTTTTACCAGCAAAATCGTGCTCTAGACTTGATAAACTACGTGAAGCAAGCCTATCACCGCACACATTGATTTTTTATGAGTCTACACATCGTATACTTAACAGTCTAGTTGATATATCTAGCATCTTTGGGGTAAATTGTCGTATAGTACTAGCCAAAGAACTAACTAAACAATTTGAAAACATTATTACCGGCACATGTTCCGAGCTAGATACTTGGCTACGTGATGATCCAGGTCATTGCAAAGGGGAGTTTGTTCTATTGATTCCACCTAGACCATCAAGCCTGACTAACGATAACTCGCAGCTAATTTTGGCCATTTTATTAAAAGAATTACCTTTAAAGCAAGCCGTTAACTTGGCAGGTCAAATTACCTCAATTCCTAAAAACACTCTGTACAAAACAGCATTATCCATGACATTAGAATAAAGGAGTAATTTCATGTCAAAACAATTTATTATACTTATAATTGGCCTAATCTCAATAATCCCGACAGTAGCCGGATCAGTTTCGCTGGGACATGTATTAGTCGCAACAACACTGCATGGTTTTCAGGATGTGGTGTATGAGAAAAAACACGGAGATGCTGTGGTGGAAGATGACATCATTCTTAAGCCATTATCGATATTAAATCCTCCTGGAACAACACCGCCACATGCATTGATCTTATTACGCCTGGGTGGAGCACCCTGGCCAAAAGGTATTATCCCATTTACTTTCGATCCAAATTTACCTTTAGAGACCAAGCTAGCCGCACTTGATGCGATGAACATATGGCAGATGAATACTCGCGTAACATTTGTAGAATTAACTGATGGTAATCATGAGATTTACCCTAATTATGTTGTATTTACGCCGGTAGGAGATAACCAGTGTTCATCTTATGTTGGGCAACAAGGTGGGGCACAACCAATTAAGTTATCCCTACGTTGTAACAGCATGCGCACCACGCACGAGTTAGGTCATACGCTGGGCTTGTGGCACGAGCAATCACGAGCAGATCGAGACAATTATATTCGCATTGTCTGGGAGAACATCAGTGAGGATTATCGTTATAACTTCAGCCAACATCTATCGGATGGCATAGACTTTGGTGATTATGACTACCAGTCGATTATGCATTATACGTCATATGCATTTTCCAACAACGGAGAAAAAACAATTATTCCATTGCAAGAAAATGTAGATATCGGCCAGCGAGATCACCTCAGTAAAAAAGATATCGCTGCGATTAATTCTATGTATCCAGAGCAATCCTAGCGCCGGATTAATGCGGGTGTAACACCCGCCGGCAATCTAACTGGTATCAGGAGCATAGACGGGAAAAAACTAAAGTAGTTTGGAGTAAACCCGTACTGTGAAGAGTCGATCCTATGTCTGGTTTCTCGCAACTCATCAGCAATTAACTGATTAATCTCGGCGTCATGCAGCTTGCCATGGCAAAGTAATGGTCGACCTTTTTTATGATGTGATCTAACGGTTAATGCATGTAGGTAATTCTCATCGGAAAGATTATCCTTGAGTGATTTAAGAACATGCAAACTTATTTCAGGGGTATAAGTATTTATTGCTTGATGTATAACGGTATAACCATGAACATTCTTTTGCATAAATACATCTAAATACTCACTCTCACTGATTACTCCTTTGCTGAGCAAATCTGAAATTATATTTATATAGCATTCTAACTTTTCGCGCTTGTGCTGCATTACCAGCTTATGTAATAAGGAATGTCCGGGGCGCAGATTTTTTAAAAGTAATTCTAAATAAACATCTTTTGGTATTAATTTTAGAGAAAAAGCCTGGGCAAACAGACTCAACCCCAATGTGAAATTTTCTGTGCTGCCGTATAGAGATAATAGATCAAGTAATCTATCACCATTATCATTAGTAACCAGCAATAAACTAATGATGTCAGCTTTAGATATAACTTGATTATCTAAATTTAGCTGTAACTCTTCTATATAAATCCCAACAATACTTGGATCTAATGCCATTAAAGTCAAACTAAAAGTAGTGAAACTTAAATTAGACTTAAACTGTATTTTAGCAGCATTCGAATTGGAATATGCCGAGTAACTGGAGCCGCTGACTCTAATCCTGGACAACAGCAATGAGTGATAATCCAGACCAAATAAACATCCCAAAGCCATCATACGCTTTATCGAGTCAAAATAAATCCTGAGCTTTTCTGCGTTCCCCAGGGTTAGTAACCAACATAATTCATTATAGCCATCATTAGTTGAACTCATCATAAATTGATTATAATCAAGTCCGCAAATAGACCCTTTGATCATTAACTGATATGTTGAGTATAAGAATTGTCTAAACAGTTCAACTGGAGCACGTAGGCTTGCATGATGCAATAAATTATGTCCAAGATAATTTTTATTACAAAGCAAATAAACCAGTGTTTTGTTATTGCTATTCTCGTCCAGATCAGACGCTTTAGACAGCAATAACTTCATTACATAATCCTGTTTTCCAACACCATCTGGCGCACTTATTTCAAACAACTTAGATAATATGGTGTTTCCATCGTTAAACTTGAAGCGGATTGTTCCGTGTTCTAGCTGACTGACAAACAAACTAATCTCATCCTTAAACTTACCGTATTTTACAAAACAGACAACCTTAGCCATAAAACCATTCATATAAATATCTATCAAACCAACTAACTGAAGATTATTAACTGGCATTATTTGACCTTATTGTATCGTAGTTATGGTTAGCATAATAAATGGATTTAGTGCCCGAGTAAAGAGCAACACTCAGCTAACTCTTGCTTGAAATGTAATCCATTAACCAACTCATTCTCTTTTTGGCTGGCTTCAGGTAAATGTAAACCTTTGGTAGATTGTAGCTACTTATAGAAAAAAGACAGGTAATTCATCTATAATTAAATAATAACTTTTGCAATCAATTGGCTGGGCCATCATATGAGTGGAAATATGTTGCTTGAAAATCATTTCTTAATCGCCATGCCCAATCTGGATGATATTGTTTTTTTTCAATCAGTAATCTATATATGCGAGCACGGAATAACTGGCACTGTGGGCTTAATGATCAATAGACCAATGCGTTACTCATTAGAAATGGTATTTAATCAATTGAATATTGTAATGCAATCTAAAGAAAGAGTTAATGAACCATTATTATTTGGTGGCCCATTACAACCAAACCGAGGATTCGTAATGCACCGTCCGTCTGGACATTGGAAATCAAGCTTATCAATGCGCAGCCCTGAATTAGCGATTACAACATCCAATGATATTCTATTATCTCTTGCAAATAATACCGGGCCTAAGGAAGCCTTGGTTGCTTTGGGATATGTTGGCTGGCCCGCAGAACAATTAGAACAAGAAATCATGGATAATGCTTGGCTGGTTTGTCCGTTCCAACCAGATATATTATATGATATTCCTTTTGATGAACGCTGGGCTGCCGCTGGCAGGTCTTTAGGAGTAGATATGGAATCTATAGTATCAAGGGAAGGACATGCCTGAAGGACTTTATTTAGGGTTTGATTTTGGTTATAAAAGGATTGGCGTTGCCATTGGGCATGCATTAACCGGCACTGCTTCACCTTTAACGAGGATTTATGCACAATCAGGGATCCCAGATTGGCGTGAGATTGAAAAACTTTTAAAAACATGGGCACCAAATGGTTGTGTAATCGGATTACCTACATGTATCGATGGCACTGAACAATATACAACAATCGCTGCCAGAGAGTTTGCTAATCAAATACACCAAAGGTATAAAATACCGGTTTATTTAACTGATGAGAGATTAACCACCAAAGATGCGCGCGCACAACTATTCGAAAAAGGCGGATATCGCAAAGTTAAAAAAACCGACATAGATAGTATTGCCGCATGTATCATTATAGAACAGTGGATGAATGATCTAAGTTAATTAAAACATTACTTAGGCCGTTGTAATGTCTGTCTAAAAGATAACGCTTTTTTTATATCTATATCCTCAACAATATCATTACACCGCATATCTGCAATGGTTCTTGAAACTTTAAGCAGACGATCAAATGCCCTGGCTGAAAACTTAAGTGTTTGTAAAATATTGCTTAATAAAACATGACTAGGGTTCTTTAAACCTAAAACACGCTCACATTCTTTACTTGATAAGCGAGAGTTCAAACAACCTTGACGTTGTATTTGCTGCTCATGGATTTTTTTGATCCTGGATCTTATACGCACGCTTTCTCCTGTTTCTGCCGTGTTCGGCATTAATAATTCAATGTCGGTCAGCGCATTGACATTAATCTGCATATCGATTCTATCTAGAAAAGGTGCCGATATTTTTGATAAATAACGCGAAATACGATCTGGACTGCAAATACATGTGGCTTTAGGATTACCAAATTGGCCACACGGACAAGGATTCATTGCGGCTAATAATTGAAAACGCGCCGGGA
>CANNIJ010000078.1 GCA_947505025.1 Legionellaceae bacterium
CGTAAATGGATCCCTTGACGTAAATGATCCATGGATGACAAGTGTTCTCGCCAATGATTATCCATGTTTTCTAAAATCACTGAGCGTTGAAACTGTATGATTTCCTCAGGAGAAAGATTCTGCAACCGTGCGTCTGATTTTTCCTGACACATGATGTATAACTTAGAGGTAATAGGATCTGTGATCAAAGTTGGATCTTGGTCAATCCACTCATCTATAGGCGCATCTAATGCCAGCTCATCTTTTAAAAGTTGAGTTAAAGCGTCAACATCCCATTGATCATCCAAAGTTTGTGGAGGCAAGTAACGATCAACTAATGCTTGTATCACCTCTAGACGCATCTCATCAATTGATGTTGATAAATCAGGCATAGCTAGTACGGCTGCGCGCTGTGCATACATAACTTTACGTTGCTCGTTAGCAACATTATCATACTCAAGCAATTGCTTGCGTACATCAAAATGATGGCCTTCTAATTTACGCTGGGCATTTTCAATCGCCTTTGTAACCAATGAATGTTCAATTGGCTCACCTGGCTGCATACCCAAACGACGCATCATCATAGAAACACGTTCAGATGCAAAAATTCGCATTAAAGGATCTTCAAGCGACAAATAGAATCGTGTATTTCCAGGATCACCTTGCCGGCCAGATCGTCCGCGCAGTTGATTGTCAATTCTCCTGGATTCATGCCGTTCAGAGCCAATAATTCTTAAACCACCGGCCGCTAAAACTGCAGCATTTCTTTGCTTCCATTCTTCATTTGAAATCTCCTCAGGATTATCTGAGTCCAGGCGACCACCTAAAACAATATCAGTGCCACGTCCAGCCATATTTGTTGCGATGGTAACTGCTCCTGGGCGACCTGCTTCCGCAATGATTTGCGCTTCCTTCTCATGAAATTTTGCATTCAATACTTGATGTTTGATCCTAGCTTTTTTCAACAGTTCACTTAATACCTCAGATGCTTCAATCGAAGCAGTACCCACCAGAACCGGTTGTTTACGCAACACACAAGCACTAACATCCTCGATAATCGCATTATATTTATCTTCCTGAGTCAAATAAATTAAATCAGACTGATCAACACGCCGCATTTCTTTATTAGTTGGAATTACAATCACTTCTAGATTATAAATTTGTTGAAATTCATATGCTTCTGTATCAGCAGTACCCGTCATGCCGGATAGTTTTTTATACAGGCGGAAGAAGTTTTGAAATGTAATCGATGCTAAAGTACGATTTTCGTTTTGAATTGTCACATGCTCTTTGGCTTCCATGGCTTGATGCAAACCATCAGACCAACGACGGCCCGGCATAGTACGTCCAGTATGCTCATCAACAATCATTACCTGATCTTGTTGTACAATATAATCTATATTTCGATGGTACATTACATGTGCCCGCAAGGCTGCCATCACATGATGCATTAATAAAATATTACTTGCATGATACAAACTTTCATCCACAGCTAATAAGCCTTCGGCAATCAAACGCTCTTCGATGGTTTGATGACCATGTTCAGTTAAATATGCTTGTTTTTGTTTTTCATCCTTGGTGTAGTCACCGAGCAAATCTTCCGGGTCTTTCTGCATAACTAAAGACGGGATAATGGCATTAATTTTTTGATATAGCTCCGAACTATCTTCAGCTTCTCCGGATATAATCAATGGGGTTCTAGCTTCATCAATTAAGATCGAGTCTACTTCATCGACAATCGCAAAATTTAACGAACGCTGAACTTTGTGTTCAAGATCAAATGCCATGTTATCTCGAAGATAATCAAAACCAAATTCATTGTTTGTGCCATATACTATATCTGCTGCGTATGCTTTGCGTTTATCTTCATGTGGCATATCTGGGTAAATAACTCCTACACTCATGCCCAAAAATTTAAAAACTGGCATCATCCATTCGCTGTCACGTCGAGCCAAGTAATCATTTACCGTAACAACATGAACGCCGGAACCACTTAGTGCATTTAAATAAGCCGGCAAAGTCGCCACCAAGGTTTTACCTTCACCGGTGCGCATTTCTGCAATATTTCCAGCATGCAACACCATGCCGCCGATTAATTGCACATCAAAAGGGCGTAAGCCCAAAGCTCTAAATGCAGCCTCTCGCACTACAGCAAAAGCTTCTGGCAAAAGATCATCTAAGTTCTGTCCATCAGCTAAACGCGCTTTAAACTCCAAGGTTTTATCGGCTAAAGCTTGATCAGTCAAAAGCTGCATAGACGATTCTAGTCCATTAATAACTTGGACGCTGGCATCCATTCGTCGTAATACACGATCATTTCTACTACCAAAAACACTGTTCATAACTTTCGTTAACATGATCGCTTGATCCCCCAAAGGCTTAAGTTCGTGGTGGCGTTATTACACGACCATCAAAATAGTAGTACATACCCAGCAGACGATCAAGCGTCATAAGGGTTTGTTGTAGGCAATTCAATGGCGGCAGAAAAAGCTGTCAACCGCATATTTTCTTGCGTTATTTCTAGAGACGTGTGATCCATTACGGATTCACCAAATGAATATATAATCCTTTCATTTCCCTGACAGGTTTCAGCATCAAAAGCCGCACTGCATGCACGCACTGCTGAATTTTTCTCATGATATGCGGAGACACTTGCTGGACCGTGACGTTTTTCCAACAAAGCCAAGGTTTCATTTGGAGATAATACCAATGCAGAGGCATTGTTACCACCAAAACCTTTAGAATTTAAAATCACTCCACGCATATCAGCACCACGAGCACCAACATATTTATGCTGCATCAATATAGATAGATTAGATTGATAAACATCGCTAGCAATATGATCAATTGTAGTGATCCCAGGGATCCAGCCGTGTTGCCATACACCTAATGCGGCGATTAGCTGATCGCCACCGGCGGCTCCAACAGAATGTCCTAGATAGCTTTTAACTGCAGTTACAGGCCAGCTAGGTATATTAAAAGTTTTGGCTACTTCATTTAAAATATGACTTTCGGTTGTGCGGTTTTGTGGCGTACCTGTACCATGAGCTTGAACATAGGTCTGGTTTAAACCTTCGGTTCCCATCATGGCTTTCGCTAATGCGGCTGCTTTAGCTACGGTAATATAATTGCCTACTCCAGGTCCGGCAATAGATTTTTTATTTCCATCGGCATTAACAAATACATCGGCTACAGATCCATAAATCTCAGCGCCTAATTTTAGAGCCAGTTCATCATTCATTAATATAACAAATTGAGCCGACTCAGCTAATGTAAAGCCGCTGTTCGTTGAAAACGGGCGGCAAGCTCGTCGATTGTCGACATGTTCTGAACCATCTAAAGCACATAAACTTTCATCAGTAGCCAATGCGCCCATAACCCTGAAGCCTTCCATTATTTCTGGAACTAGCGGTGCCTCAGAACATCCTACAATTACCACTTTGGCAGTACCTTGTTGAATATCATGTACGCCTTGTCTTAAATTATATAAAAAAGTCGCGCACGCACCTACATTATGCCCGGTAGTTCCAACACTATTAATAATGTAGCTATTCACAAAGTCAGCCGGCATTTCAGCTAATGACAAAGCCATCATTTTTGATGTAATCCTTTGTCCGGTTAATGGCTGAGTAAAAATGCCAGCTAATGAGTCCGCATCAACTTGAGATAAAGCACTTCCACCATACACTGACACCTCATCTGGACGAATATGTTGTAAAACAACTGACCACTCGATCCCTAAAGAATTCAAAGCATCTGAAGCGCCATAAACCGCCAATTGCAATCCACGCGGATGATGGTGTGACGCATAGAGTGTTCCTGGATCAAAGCCTCGCGGCAGGTTGCCAGCGCTGGACACTGGGATTTTGATCGTATCTGGGATTAATACCTCTAATGGCTCGTTCAAATTTACACAAACATCATTGCCATCCAAAGTTTCTATGCTGCAAGTTTCAGCTAATTCAGCGGGAACTTTGGCTTTTTTAATAAACAAAGATGTGGGATCAATCCGCGCCTTATGATGACAAAGCACATGATCAGGATCAAAATTCTCAATCCGGCGCACCAAGGTTCCATCTTTGATTGCTTGGATGTCCTGCTGAGTCAAAGACTCAGCGCAGTTTATACCCATACGATGAGCTAGATCATTCCAGGTACTGGCTAAAACATCATCGGCTAATACATCACAGACCATACGCTTATAATTATGAAAGCCTGAACTCCGACCAGCGGCATTCATCCCCCCGACACCAACAATAACTGGCAAGTTGATCATGTTAAATCATACACCTCAATTCAAAGAATGCATGCTAGACGACAAAATAAACCATGTCAATCGCTCAGAACTAATGCTCCAGTGATTTATCCAGGAATATAAGTGGAGATTTTAAAAATAAGTGCATTTTGAAGACTAGGGTCTTATGACTAAAGTAGGGTATAATACCGCCAAGTCATTTTCTACCTATTTACTGGTGTACTTTAGCATGAAAAAATACGTTTATATTAAAACTAACGGTTGTCAAATGAATGAGTATGATTCATCTAAAATGGCCGATCTATTGCGTGAATCACATGGTCTTGAAAAAACCGATGATCTGGAAAAAGCTTCGGTGATTTTACTGAATACATGTTCTATTCGCGAAAAAGCTGAATCCAAAGTTTATTCTCAATTAGGTAAGTGGCGTGAACATAAAAAGAAACATCCGGATGTAATCATTGGTGTTGGTGGCTGTGTGGCTAGTCAGGAAGGTGGAACCATTCTTAAACGCGCCCCTTTTGTGGATATGGTTTTTGGCCCTCAGACATTGCACCGCTTACCTAAAATGCTAGATTCAGTTTTAAGTAATGGCAAACCAATGCTGGATATTCAATTTCCTGAAATTGAAAAATTTGATCATTTACCGGCACCTCGTGCTGAAGGGCCTGTGGCTTTTGTATCTATTATGGAAGGCTGTAGCAAGTACTGTAGTTATTGCGTTGTACCATATACGCGCGGTGAAGAAATTAGTCGTCCTTTTGATGATGTACTGGCTGAATGCTATCAGTTAGCACAACAGGGTGTGCGCGAGATCAACTTACTAGGTCAAAATGTTAATGATTATCGTGGCCCCATGCAATCTGGTGAGATTGCAGATTTAGCCTTATTAATTCAATATCTGTCTGCAGTTGAAGGTCTAGGGCGTATTCGATTTACAACATCGCACCCGCTGGCATTTTCTGATTCTTTGATCCAGGCATATGCACAGGTACCTGAACTTGCGAATCATCTGCACTTGCCGGTACAAAGTGGCTCTGATCGAATTTTAAATATGATGAAACGTGGATACACTGCTCTGGAATATCGATCAAAAATTCGTAAATTACGCAAAGTCAGACCTAATGTTCGTTTGTCTACCGACATCATCGTTGGCTTTCCCGGCGAAACTGAACGTGATTTTCAAGATACAATGGATTTGGTACACGATATAGGTTTTGATTTATCTTTTAGTTTTATTTATAGCCCGCGTCCCGGCACACCTGCGGCTAATTTGCCCGACGAAACGCCATTAGAAGTAAAAAAACAACGACTCAAGCTCTTACAGGATCGTTTATTGCTACAGGCATCTACTTATAGCCAGGCTATGATGGGTACCACACAACGCGTTCTAGTTACTGGCCCGTCTAAAAAAGATATAGACCAATGGGCTGGGCGTACTGAATGCAATCGTGTAGTCAACTTCTCTGGATCAAAAGAAGTGTACGGACAATTTGTTGATGTATGTATTACTGACGTGCAGCCAAATTCATTACGTGGACGCTTGATCAGTGCATCCATGGTTTCGGCTTAAACAATGGATGCACGCAATCTCCGCGTCCCCACGCAAAAAACTTCAGCTCGTGTGGATGTCATCCTAGCTCAACTTTTGCCAGAATTTTCTCGATCAAAAATTCAAAGCTGGTTGAAATCAGGGAATATAACGCTTAATCAACGCCAGTGTAAATCTAAGGATCAGGTGTACGGTGGCGAAGTATTGAACTTAGATCTGCCAGCAGACATAACTATCATTGAAGCTCAAGCTGAGTCTATCCCATTGGATATAGTTTTTGAGGATCAGCATCTTCTGATAATTAATAAACCTGCAGGTTTGATCGTACACCCAGGAGCCGGTAATCCAAACCATACATTGGTCAATGCGTTGTTATTTCATGATCCAAAACTTGCTCAATTACCACGTGCAGGCTTGATCCATCGTTTGGATAAAGATACGACTGGACTATTGATCATAGCCAAAAGTTTATCCGCGCACACCCAATTGATTCGACAAATGCAAGCGCGGGAGATTCAAAGATCTTATCTAGCATTAGTCTATGGATGCGTTTATGGATCAGGTACCATCGATACTTTTTATGGTCGACATCCACGGCAACGTTTAAAAATGGCTGTTTGTACTAATGGCAAACAAGCGATCACGCATTTCAGCGTGGATAAAAACTATGCGGATACCACCCTACTCAGAGTCAAACTCGAAACTGGCCGGACTCATCAAATACGTGTGCACACTGCACATATGGGACATCCTATAGTTGGCGATCAGCTATATAGTTCTAAACCAAGAAAATGCACACAAAATGCATTAACAACTTTTGCTCGACAAGCTCTACACGCGTATTCTTTGGAATTAAACCATCCAATTACTGGTTTTGCATTATCTTGTAGCGCACCACCTCCTCAGGATTTTATGGATTTAATGGAGATTTTAGATGCAACATTATCCGGCTAACTGGCCTGCTCCACGTGGAATTAATGCATTTACAACTACTAGAATACATGGCGTAAGTCTTGGTTCATATGCATCGAATAATCTAGCATTACATGTAAATGATTCTCGGCAGGATGTGCTAGCTAACCGGCAAGCGTTAATTCAATCTTTAGATATCCCTGGTGAGCCTGCTTGGCTGGATCAAACTCACTCCACGATTTGTGTGCATGTTGAGCAAGAAAATAACCGACAGGCTGATGCGGCAATTACACGCCTGACAGACCAACCATTAGTGATTTTAACAGCGGATTGTTTGCCAATTTTAATTTGTAATCGTGATGGAACAGAACTAGCTGCCATTCATGCTGGCTGGCGTGGATTAGTTGGCGGGGTGA
>CANNIJ010000079.1 GCA_947505025.1 Legionellaceae bacterium
AGATAGATGTGCTAACTGTAGCAAAAGGAAGTGCGATTAAAAATAAAAAAATAAATCTTCTCGATTTAACGGCCATTACAAATGGAATAGGTGTTTTTAAAATTCTCTCGCAAGCCCCATGACAGTCAAGAATAAGTGCCCGCGCTTCTTCAGCCTGTAAAAAAGCAAAGTTGTCTAATTGATTTTGATTACGAAATTTATTCAGCTCATGAGCGATCATTGATGACAGAATAACCGGCTTGTTTTCAGACTTCATGATTTTTAATAAATCAGTTTTTTCAACCAAATGCTTGATATCATCTACAGAGTCAATGCTTCTTAAACTGTTTTTTACTAAAAAAGGCATTGCCACAATATAATTTATAATCTTTAGCTTCTCATTATCGCTATCGTCAGTTAGTACATAATTTGAAATAATAATTGCAAGATTGATACTTTGGTTTACGATATTCCCCCATATCTTTCTTGCTTCCCACCAACGGTCATAACCCGCATTAAGTCTAAAAACCAAGATTAACCCCATTACCAAACCAGCATATTCAAATGGCCCAATGGGCAGAAATACTGATGGCGCCGCATAGTTGATTATTGAAATAAGGCATGAATAAAGAAATACAAACATAACTTTTTTAATCACTCTAGGAGTTACTGACCCTTTTAATGTAAGTGCATTTTTTAAAAAGCTATCGTGTTCAAATTGATTAACAAAATATATTTTTTTATTCATTATTCACCCGCTACAAAGTTCATTAATCCGCTTACCATGATCAGTATCGGTTCCTAATATAAAGTAACGATTACTCATGTTACTAATATCCTAATTACCTTATGGATTGCAATAAGAGCAATTTTTGGGCTCGCAAAATGCTAATCCATCTTCTCTTTCCTGATAGGTTTTACCCTCTAAAGTTTAGATTGGAGTGGGCTTACTGCTCGCAGAGCTGCATGAAACATCAGATTCATGTTTAAAAAAACCCAGCATGGTATCACTATAAAAAGATACTTCCCCGGTTGAAATATCATGATTGCCACCGACAATCCCACATGTACCACTTTCAATCATTTCCATTAAAATAGGACTGCCTTCCATGACTGCGTGCACTGTTTTTCTTATATTAATAGCTGCCACTTTTTCCACAAATTCATCGTTAAGTGAAGTGCGATTGTCAGTAACGGTTTTTTCATCAGTAACTGCAGGTTCTATTTTTCTCAATAAAGCAGTTAGGTTACCCATTTCTATGTGGTCACAAGCACCCTTGACCGCACCGCATTTAGTATGACCTAAAACTACTATAATTTTTGCACCAGCTACTTTGCAGCCAAATTCCATACTTCCCAGAATATCCTCATTAATAATGGTACCAGCAATACGAACACTAAACACATCACCCAAGCCCTGATCAAATATCAATTCAACAGAAGTTCTAGAATCAATACAGCTTAAAATCACAGCAAATGGATGTTGTCCGTCGGATGTTTCATTTGCTTGTTGCAGCAAATTACGGTTTATTTTTAGATTGTCTACAAACCGCTGATTGCCTTTTTGCAATAAATCCAATGCAATTGATGGTGTAATGGCATCTTGCATTGCTTTCGTTAATGTTTTCATTTTTTGTTCCTGTCAATAGTTTATGGTTCAATAAAAGCTATGGTTTCAACGGTTATATTTTTCAGTTTTGCATTGTTTCTATAATCTCGAATGAATTCCACCACATCGTAAGAAATAGATCTTGATTTAGTACAATCAATAATCAGCTTTGAATTGGCAGGCACAGCATCTAATGCTTGTATTATGCTAGCCTTACTAAAGAAGGAAACTTCTTCCGCCAACACTATGTGATGAACTTGATGTTCATTTTCTTTAATGATGACATTTTGCATATAGTAAGAATTTCGGTAACTATGTCGTAAAGTGTAAAAAATACCGAATCCTATACCAATTGCAATTCCTCTGAGTAAGTCAGTTGTTAATATACCCAAAACAGTTGCTGAAAATGGGATAAACTGTTCAGGCCCCAATTTATACATCTGTTTAAAAAGAGCTGGCTTGGCCAGCTTATAGCCCACCATAATCAATATGGCAGACAGGCTAGCCAACGGAATTTTGTTGAGAAATTCGGCCATAGTAGCGGCACTGATTAATAGAAAAACACCATGAAGTATCGTGGATAATTTTGTTTTGCCACCAAATGAAATGTTAGCAGAACTTCGGACAATAACCTGGGTGATGGGCAAACCACCACACAGCCCCGAGATAATATTACCCAATCCTTGGGCTTTTAGCTCTCTGTTCGTCGGGGTAACTGCGTGTGATGGATCCAATTTGTCGGTTGCTTCGACACAAAGCAGTGTTTCTAAACTTGCAACAATGGCTAAAACAACCGCGGTTTTCCATACCTCAAAATGTGTTATTACAGAAAAGTTAGGGGGCGTAAACTGTCTAAGAAACTCCATTAAATTATTCGCAACAGGAAGCCTCACCAATTGGTCTGCGGTTAAGTTAAAATCTAATGTGTTAAGCTGAAACAGTTTATTCATAACTATGCCAATCATAACAACAACAATGGGGCCTTGTATTAATTGAAATAATCTATATTTTTTCGTTAATACGGAATCCCATAATATCAGTACCGCTATTGATAAAGCGGAAATCGATAAGGCGCCCGGAGTAAAGTTATTAAAAGCGCGGCTAATGGATATAAATGTTGTTTCTCCATCAAGTTGAAAATCTGAAAGATTACTCATAAAAACTGCCTCATAGCCCAGTGCATAAGGGATTTGTTTTAAAATAATCATGAGGCCTATACCCGTGAGCATCCCTTTAATAACCGCTGAAGGGAAAAAATAAGCAATAAACCCGGCTTTGGCATAACCGGCGATCAGTTGAATAATACCGGCCAATACAACAGCCAATAAAAATGCAGGCCAAGAGCCGAGTATGTTAATGGCTGAAAATACAATAACGGCTAATCCCGCAGCAGGACCACTAACACCAAGGGACGAACCACTGGCAATACCAACAACAATTCCACCAATAATTCCTGATATGATGCCGGAGAACAAGGGGGCTCCTGATGCTAGAGCAATACCCAGGCATAAAGGAATGGCAACAAAAAATACGACAATACTTGCTGAAATATCGCTTTTTAGATCTTGATACATTTTAAACAAAATCCACCCCTTTTAGTTTTATCTAACTCGATTAACTCATAAGCATGTCTTGATGAGCGAATAGGTTATCACATTTAGAATGTTTGTCCTGCCTTTATTATTCGTTCCCTAATAGCCTTCCATGCATCTATCTTTAGTTTTATTAATGATGATGTTTGCGGTGACTAATTTATGAGTCTTGGGTTGATGGTATTTTATAGGCTTTGATAGATGTATCGATCGTTACTAACACGGTGAGTAATCTTTCAAAAATGTAAGGATAGTAAGTTGAGCCGTTAAGATGAAACATTTTTTTAAAAATTATTTCATACATATTTTTATTTTTATAAAGAACATAGGAATAAATCGGTAAAGTAAATGCCATGTATTTATCCCAAAAGGATTGATTGCCAACCCAAAAATTACAATAGCCTACTTTACTCATTGGATAATCTATTTTTAACAAATCAATATCATAATTTAAATCATTCAAAATTTGTTGAGTAATAGCAAGAATTCCGGGGTGCCATTCTTCAGCACTGGTCCATATATTTTGATAATGCTGATTTTCATATTGAGATGGTAATCCCCCCGAAAAATAACTGATGCCAAAATTAGAATTTTCTCATAATATACACACAGGAGATTCTGCATAAAATATACACTAGTCTCACGATTAATGGTGAGTTCAGTGCGAAAAGAACTGAATCCAGTGTATAATTTCGTTATTATGGCATACAAAGACACTATTTTGTTAAAATTAACACGCGTGTCAGTTAAAATTACCTGCTACCACAAAAGTAATACATGAGGAACTACGGGCTTCTTCATCAATTAACAATAACGCACAAAAGGTTTTACACACTTTAAAATAGACTTCAATAGTCGAATGTGGCAAATGCAAGCCGGTGGTTTTTTACCTGAGAAATTTTAGTTATGCAGCTGGCGCTGACGCACCACTTCATACAAACTTATACCTGTAGCAACGGATACATTCAGACTGCTTACACTGCCAAGCATTGGAATGGAGAATAGTCCATCACAATGATCTTTGGTTAGTCTGCGCAGTCCGGTGCCCTCGGATCCCATCACCAAGGCTATAGATGTAGATGTGTCTAAATTATATAAGTTACAGTCGGCCTCACCTGCAGCACCATAAATCCATACACCAGTTTGTTTCAATTCTAGCATTGTGCGAGCTAAGTTAGTCACACGGATTACAGGCACTGATTCTGCAGCCCCGCAAGCCACCTGACTTACCACTGCGGTGATCCCTGCATTTTTATCTTTGGGGATAATTACAAAGTCGACACCGCTGGCATCTGCACTGCGTAAGCAAGCACCTAAATTATGCGGATCAGTGACACCATCTAAGATTAAGATTAATAGTCTGTCTGATTTTTGATTTAAAATCTGCGTTAGGTCACGTTCGTTGTAATCGGGTAACGGCTCGGCTCTAGCAACAATACCGTGATGTGTACCACTGGTAAAACGTTGGTCCATAGTGCCGGTAGACATTTTTTCAACTGGTACTTGTGCTTTTTCAGCCAGTGCAATTAAGTCTAAGATTCTGCGATCATTACGTTCTTGTTGTACACACACCTGTAAGGCCCGTCGATGACCTCTGGTTAGCAGCGCGTTAACAGCATGAGGTCCATAAACCCATTGCTCCGAGGTTGCCAGCGCTACGCGTTGTTTTTTTTTATTTATCGCCGGATCAATCATCTTGATCTTCCTCTTCGGCTAAAGTGAAGTCAATTTTGCGTTCGCTCAAATCAACACGCACCACAGTGACGGCTAACTTATCTCCCAAACGATACACATTACCACTGCGCTCTCCGACTAACCGGTGTTTATCTGCGTGAAAGGTATAGTAATCATTTTTTAATGAAGTAACATGAACTAGACCTTCCACATAAATATCATCTAGTTCAACGAAGATCCCAAAACCCGTTACACCAGAAATTTTTCCGCGAAATGTTTGAGCTAATTTATCTTGCATATATTCACATTTTAACCACGAGACCACATCACGACTTGCCTCATCGGCACGACGCTCGGTGGACGAGCAATGCTTGCCTAAACGACTCATTTCTTCATCGGTATAGATGAATGATTCTGGTGTTTTATTATCAATCAAATGACCCAGGGCACGATGGATTAGCAGGTCGGGATAACGGCGAATTGGTGAAGTAAAGTGGGTATATGCAGAGTAAGCTAAGCCAAAATGTCCAGCATTTATCTCAACATATTGAGCTTGCTTTAATGAGCGTAGCATTACTGTTTCGATCATATGTCTTTCTGGACGATCACCAATTTTTTGTAAAGTCGCCTGAAAATCTTGTGGTGTAGGTTTTTTGCCTCCAGCTAAGCTTAAGCCAAATTCGCCTAAAAACGCACGTAATGCAACAATTTTTTCTTCTTCAGGTGCCAAATGTACTCGATATAATGCAGGTATTTTTGCGCGTTCTAACCAACGTGCACTTGCAACATTTGCGGCCAACATACATTCTTCAATTATACGATGTGCATCATTACGAATTACCGGCACAATACGTTGTATTTTACGTTGGTCATCAAACTCAATCCGTGTTTCTGTTGTATTAAAATCCATTGCACCACGACTTTGGCGGGTTTGATACAAAGTCTTATACAGAGCATACAGCGATTGCAGATGTGGCCATAAGGCGTCTTCAGTTTGCTGTGGAGTCGGATCTGACAACCATTGGTTAACCCCGGTATAGGTTAATCTTGCATGCGAATGAAATACTGCGCGGTAAAATCTTGTTCGACTAATTTTACCTGCTGGACTAATTGCCAGTTCAGCGACAATACACAGACGATCCACGTGTGGATTTAGAGAACAAATGCCATTGGACAATGCTTCCGGTAACATAGGCACTACCTGTCCTGGAAAATATACCGATGTACCTCGGCGGGCGGCTTCTTTATCTAGAGTCGAACCTGGTGCCACATAATGACTCACATCCGCAATTGCTACATAGAGCTTGAAGCCTCCATCGGGTTTTTGTACGCAATAGACCGCGTCGTCAAAGTCTTTCGCATCTTCACCATCGATGGTAACAAAGGGCAGATCTCGTAAATCTGTGCGGTTAGTTAAATCCTCTGGCCGAACATGTTGGGGGATACTTGATACTGCTGCGGCTACATCTTCAGGCCAGCCAGCAGGCAATCCATGAGCTAATATAGCTACTTGAATCTCCATGCCTGGATCCATATGATCGCCTAATATATGAATTATTTTGCCGATTGCTTGCGTACGTTTACTGGGGAAAGCAATTACTTCGACTAAAACCATTTGACCATTTTTTGCCAGGCCGCAGTTTTCTGCGGGGATAGTTATATCTTGCGTTAAGCGTTTGCTGTCTGGAACTACAAAACCCAGGCCATGTTCCAGGAAGAACCGACCGACTACCGTGACGTTTGCATGCTCAATTATCTCATGAATTTTACCTTCTGGGCGGCCACGTCGATCCATGCCTGTTTGAGCGGCGAGCACCACATCCCCGTGCATTACGGTGCGCATTTCTCGGGCAGAAAGCACCATGTCAGTCCCGCCATCACTGGGAATAAAAAAACCAAATCCATCTGGATGTG
>CANNIJ010000080.1 GCA_947505025.1 Legionellaceae bacterium
ACAAACGTTCATTTTTGAGGATGTTTTTTTGATGGCTGGCAGATTATATAAATGCCGAGCCAAGACTGGCCTTTCAAATTCTCGATATGACTTTCTTGTTACACAATACTTCGCATGAGTTTTGAGAACAAAGGATTTATTATGCTGATATGGCGATCTTTCTATAGTGCCACTACTTGTCTCGTTGATGTGATTTCGCACTGATGCCCGCATGCAGTGCCCCCCACCCCTCCCTCCTTTTGCCAAAGTTTGACGGAAGCTGCTGACCATTTGCGATATTATAGACGGGATAAGTGGTCTAGCTGACTCGTAAGGGTTGGGTATGCTCTCAAAAAATGAGAACTAAATTACGCCGCATAACGTGCTATTAATTTTGACCATATATCATTAATACTTTATGATTCATCATAATTACGTTACAAATACGCCATATAATTGTTGACAAAAAAATTATATAGGCCTAATTTATAAGCCAATATGGTCAAACAAGATGCTGGACCACATCAATTGATAAGAGGAATATTCGGTTATAATTGTAGGCCTACAACATATTCAATGGTTGGGCCTTGGCCCAACCATTGAACTAAGGATTTCATGTAGTGCGATTATTGAAACATCTTCCTTTTTCAAATCTAGCAATGTGTCTAGTCATAACACTATGTAGTTCAAGTCAAAGCTGCGCATCCACAGTCACTGTGGGCTACCTACAACTGCAAGGTGGTATCGGCGGCCTTTATACAAAGGACTATCCAGAAAATAGTGACCCGTATGATCAAGTATCACTAAGACAGGGTATGGCCTATAGAGTTTCAGCTGGGCATTTATGGTCTCATAAAATATTTAATTACGGTGGCGAACTGGGTTTTACAGGATTCCCAAAAAATTCTTATTCATTTAACTTTCCATCGTTACCTGCCAGTGGTATAGAGAACTACAAAGGAAATACCGTTGATTTATTGGGTGTACTCAAACTCAACTTAAACTCCATGGTTCATCGTGATGTTTGCCTGTTTGGAAAAGGCGGGATTGCGGCAATAGGTCAAACCTTTAATGGTCAGTCAGCCGCGTTTGACACTGTATTTGCCGTAAACAAAACGGTCTGGCAAGTTCAGCCGGAGGTTGCCGCAGGCATTGGATACCTGTTCGGTAAAGACATGGATATCAACCTAAGTTATCACCACGTTTTTGCAGGTCAGTCCGATCCAGGTGCAGATTCCACGGTGGCCATAGGTCGATTAACTCAACCCTCAACAGTCGGTTTACTGTTGGCGGGTATTGCTTATCATTTTGCATGATGTTTAATCTGGAGCTGTCATGGTCTGTTGTATAAAAAGAATGTTCAATGCCTTTGTTTTTTTCTTTAGTTTACCGTTATTTGCCTCAAGCCTTCAATATGCCGTGATTATTGATGCGGGCAGCTCAGGATCCCGAGCACATGTCTTCCAGTATGCAAAAGCGCTGCCTTTAATTCCTATCCCTATCATTACAGATGTGTTTAATAAAAGTATCACGCCAGGATTATCCTTTTACAAAAATGATCCCACTGCGGCAGGGCCTTCTCTAAAACCCATATTGGATGCTTCAGCACTTTACCTACAACAACAAGGCGTGAATCTATCCCAGGTTCCAATTAGCGTTTTAGCCACGGCAGGGATGCGTCTATTAACCCCATCCGAGCAAGCAGCTATCTATGACAGTGTACGAAGTTACATTCATAGCAATTACGCCTTTTCATTAAACGACGCAAATGTTCGAACTATTACTGGTCAACAAGAGGGGCTGTTTGGGTGGCTAGATGTCAATTATTTATCCAAAAGCTTCATTCACCCGGCTGCAACGGTAGGCAGTATTGATATGGGGGGTGCATCAACTCAAATTGCATTTGCTACATCAGACACCAGTCAGCCTGAAAATGAAGTGGTCATTACCATTAACCACAGACCTTATCGCGTATTTACTCAAAGCTTTTTAGGGCTTGGGCAGAATCAAGCACGTAATGCAATGACAGCCTACGCCTACTCACCCACATGTTATCCTTCAGGTTATAACTACCCCATATCACAAACAGGTATGTTTAATTTTGACCCTTGCTCTGCAATATACACAGGGATCATTCAAGATCATAACGTAGCAGAAAATATTATTTCTACCGCTGGGCAGTCTTTTATTGCCTATTCAGGTATTTATAATAATTACAGCTTTTTCAACATACTTCAAACGCCCACACAAAGTGCACTCCAATCTCAAATAAATGCGAACTGTTACCTATCCTGGGATCAGCTACAGATTAACTACCCAGACAGTCTCCTCGCATTTCTTTCTAATTATTGCGCTGATGCCGTTTATTTTGATGATTTGCTTTACAATACGTATCAATTGCAAGGCTATCAATTAACCGTCACTGACACAATTAATGGTACAGGTCTGGATTGGACACTGGGTGCACTTTTTTACAGTTTGATTCGCTAATGCAGATCTGGTGGCACACCAAACCTCAGAAGTTTCCGGACCATGGACTTGCAGCATAAGCTTGTCCAAAACACGTATAACTGTAGTTTAAAAAAGTTTTTGCGACAGAAGCATAATAACGACCGTTTACGCGCCTGGACAGATCAATGCAGGCTTAATCCATTAAAGCTAAACCCACGCGGCCAGCGATCTAGGTGTCTGGTTGCTTGTGACCGCACTGCATGTGCACCTGATTGTTGATTTACAAACAACTGGGTGTGGTAATAATCGCCGGCTGAATTGCGCGCAATCCCTATTCCAGTCAACGTATAGTTCCCCAGAATGTTGCGTCGATGACCTGGGCTGTGGATCCAACCGTCTACAACTATTTTGGCAGAGTTATAGCGATAAGCTACATTCTCCGCACCTGCTGTCGTATCCGGCAATCTGGCATGCACATGCTGCATACGCCGATCAAATCCTGTATGCCCCACCGGCAATATCTTTTGCGCCATATCTATACTATGTTTTTCTGCTAGAGTACTCAGCACCGTATTTAATTGCAGGTTTGCCAGTCCATGTTGTGCTCGATACTGGTTCACGAGCATGAGAATCTCGAGATTCATGCTCGTAGAACTCGCAAATTGCGCTGAGCTGAAAAATACACAAAAAAGTGCAATCAATACTTTTATTTTACGCATACCCATCAAATACTCAATGGATCGCGTAAAATAATCGTAGAGTCGCGCTCAGGACCTGTAGATAAGATATCAATTGGTACTTCTAACAACTGCTCAAGATATTTGATATACGCCCGGGCATTTTCCGGTAAATCAGATAGCCGTGTAACATTTTCTGTGGATTCATGCCAACCAGGTAAATCCTCATACACCGGCTGTAAATCAACAAAATCTTCTGCTGCTTGTGGTGGACGTGTATACACGTTGCCAGAGGCATCACGATATGCAACCGCCACACGTATAGTCTCTAGTCCATCTAATACATCCAGCTTGGTTAAACATAAGCCTGACACGCTGTTAATTTCTATCGCTCGCCTGAGCAATACAGCGTCAAACCAACCACATCGGCGTGCACGGCCTGTAGTGGCTCCAACTTCACAGCCACGGGTGGCCAAATGAATGCCAACTGAATCAGTTAGTTCTGTTGGGAATGGTCCACCGCCTACTCTGGTGGTGTAGGCCTTGGTGATCCCCAATATATAATCCAAATAACGTGGACCTATACCAGCACCATTGACCACGCTACCAACACACGTATTCGATGAAGTTACAAATGGGTACGTACCATGGTCAATATCCAAATAAACGCCCTGAGCCCCTTCAAATAGCATCACATCACCACGTGTACGATGTTCGTGTACGTGGGTTGTGGTGTCAGTAATCATCGGGCGTAACTCTTCAGCCCAGAGCTTGGCTTGTTCTAAAACATCTGCAAAACTGTGCTCGGGCTGCTGGCCATAATAATCCAACAAAGCATGATGATACGCTAACAACTCTTGCAGCTTACTTTGCAAACGATCTGCGTGTAATAAATCACCGACCCGCAAAGCACGACGAGCTATTTTGTCTTCGTAAGCCGGGCCAATTCCTCGGCCTGTAGTGCCTATAGCTAACAGTCCTTTTGACGCTTCACGGGCTTTATCTAACTCCGCATGTGAAGGTAAAATTAATGGACACGCCTGACTCACATGCAGTCGAGTGCGCACATCTAAGCCTGAGCTCTCTAATGCACGAATCTCGGTTAACAAAGCATCCGGTGCAACTACTACGCCATTCGCGATATAGCATTGAACATGCGGATGCAATATACCCGACGGCACTAAATGTAATATAGTCTTTTTGCCGTTAATCTTTAACGTATGTCCTGCATTATGCCCGCCTTGGTAACGTACAACGGCTTGCGCAGATTGCGTCAATAAATCAACTATTTTACCTTTGCCCTCATCACCCCATTGGGTTCCTACTATTACAATATTTTTAGCCATTATCTACTCTGTTAAAGAATCAATTAGTCCTTTATTGTTAATCCATGCTTAAAATAATCAAAAAAGTCACTGCTTTGGTCTAATACCAATAAGTCTTGTTTACGATTAAAACTGCCTTCATATGCTTTTAAACTTCGATAAAACTCAAAAAACTTTTTGTTTTTATCAAACGCATTAGCATATATTGCTGCGGCTTTAGCCTGCCCAAGTGCGCGAATTGACTGTCCACGACTACTTGCAGTCGCAAGTAAAATCGTTACTTTAGCATCCGCCATGGCCTGAACTGCTTCGGCCTCAGCATGACCATCGGCACGATGATGATTCGCAATTTTTTGCATGTCTGCACGCATACGCTGATAAATTGCATTACTAGTATTCGCTGGCAGCTCAATACCTTTAATTCGCACGTCAACCACATGAATACCTAATTGACTGGCCTGCTCTTCTGCACGATTACGTAATACATCCATAATATCATCACGCCCACCAGATACTACCTCAGAAATAGTGCGCTTACCAAATTGAGCCCGCAGTGAAGTGTTTAATTGTTGTTCTAGAAGGTTTTCTGCTTTGGCTTGATTACCGCTGGTTGCTTTAAAATAATGTCCTAAATCTTCAATCCGCCACTTTACATAATAATCAACAATTACGTCTTTTTTCTCTTTAGTCACAATCCGTGAAGACTTGATGTCCAAAGTCTGAATCCGTGTGTCAAAAACTCTTACGCTTTCAATCATCGGCACATTCATATGTAGTCCTGGACCTAAAACTCTGACTTCATGTGTGCTCTTGTCCAAAACCAAACGACCTAAACGTAAAATAATTCCATGTTCTCCCTGCGTAATCGTAAATACGCAAGTCATCAGAGTTAATAAAATTACACCAGCTAAAACACCGGCAGTGGTTCTAATCGTTGTTTGCATCAACTAATTCTCCCTGGACGTTCAATCGATCGTGGCGGGCGAGAGCTATCTGTCCCAAACGACTCAGAGCTAGATTGAGCCTGTAGACTGACTGCAGGCGCCGGCTGGATATAATTGTTAGCATGCTGCATCATCTGCTCCAGCGGTAAATACAATATGTTTCCGGCCTTGGTATCAACCATAATCTTACTGCTCATACTTAAAACTTTTTGCATACTTTCCAGATACATGCGCTTGGAAGTCACCTCAGGTGAGCGTAAATACTCCGGCAATAATGCTAAAAACTCTGCAGTCTCTCCAGTAGCACGCAACACCACTTGAGCGGCATAAGCTTTGGCTTCCTCATGAATTCTGGTTGCATTCCCTTCGGCAATCGGTACCACCCTGGCAGCATATGCTCCAGCCAGCTCTTTGAAACGTTTTTCATCTTCTTGAGCTTTAATTGCGTCATCAAATGCATCTTGTACATTTTCAGGTGCGCGGGCTGGTTGTGGAGAAACGTTTACCACTATGATCCCTGTTTTATATCGAGCTAATAACTTAACCAAGGTATCTTGTACGCTGCTACCCCAAGCATCTCGACCTTCAGTGATCATTTGATCCAAAGTTGTAGTTCCGACTACTTGACGTAATGCGCTCGAGGTAGCCTGTTGTAAACTTGACTCAACATCAGCAACATTAAACAAATAATCTTGCAAATCTCCTATGCGATACTGAACCGCCACCGCCACCGAAACTAAATTCTCGTCACGGGTCAGCATTTGTGCTGAATAAGAATAATCTGATACTCGATCTACATTTAACACCACTTTGGATGAAATAAAACGTGCGATCCAATGCGGCCCTGGACCAACCGTTTCAACATAACGACCAAAATGTAAAATCGCTGCTTGCTCCGCCGGATCCACAATAAAAATACCGGACACCGCCCATAAAAGCACGGCAATCACCCCCCCGACCAACATTGTTGGGCGTATCCCGGCAGCATCCGCACCTGGAGGCCGGGTCGATCTGGTCCGCGACCTTGAGTTACTCGTATTACGAGTCTTAGTAGCAAATAATGTTTTTAATTTTTTTTGAACTTGCTTGATCATCTCTTCAAGATCAGGCGGTTGCTGCTTGCCACCCCACGGGCTTTTACCCCCATTTTCCGGTTCATTCCAACCCATGCCGCTACCTCATCAAAATTATAAGAAAGACTTTGTGCTGCGCATAAAAGATAGCAGTCTAGGATGTCTTTGACATTTAATCAAGTTACGTGCGCAGAAACAATAGATCCCAAACGCCATGACCCAAACGTAATCCTCGTTGCTCAAATTTAGTCACAGGACGATC
>CANNIJ010000081.1 GCA_947505025.1 Legionellaceae bacterium
TATTCGATCCGGAACAATATTAGATACAGGATGTAAAATAGGCAATTTTGTCGAAACTAAAAAAGCAGTCTTTGGCGCAAGTAGTAAGGCTAATCACCTGAGTTATCTGGGAGATGTGACTGTAGGTTCACATGTAAACCTGGGTGCAGGTACTATAACATGCAACTATGATGGCATGAACAAACACCACACAACCATACATGATCATGTTTTTATTGGATCAGGAACGCAATTAGTTGCCCCAGTCACCGTTGGTGCGCATGCTACTATTGGTGCAGGCAGCACGCTACGTAAATCAGCACCAGCAGGTGAGCTGACATTAACCGCGGGTACACAAAAAACCATACTTGGTTGGACACGCAAAAAAAAATCTTCTGAAACGATCTAGTGCCTGTTGAAAACAGGCGTCCAACCATAGTGCTCAAGGACTCTTACTTAAATGATAGTAAGTCAATAGCTTGACCACACGCCGCACACCGGCACATTCTTGCGCCAGGCTAATCACTTCCTGAGCTTGACTGGCTATTGCCTCGCCCATTATATAAACAATCCGGTTATACGTAACAATTTTGAACTGATGTGGATCTATACTGGAATCAGCTAACATTTGTCCTCGGATTTTTGTGGTGATCCAGGCATCATCCACCGGATCGTCCGGTGGTGTGTTCACACCTAATTGCAAAAATAAACGTCGATGATCCGGCAGTGACTGCATGCGACGGTAAGCTTCTTTTTGTAATGCGTGCGAAGGAACATTTCCCACCAGTAACAAATCACGATGGAAAATCGCCACACCTAAATCACATGCACGACATTTAAATGTTTTATCACGAAATAGTGCACGCTGAGCTCTCGCCCCCAAACCAACATCATCCATTTTCATATAAACCTGATGTCGGTCATAAATCAATCCTGCGCCAGTCAATACTGGACTCACACAGCCCATAATAAACATACTAGATAATATTAGTACTACAGACTTCCAAACTCTTAACATACTTACCCCGCCAACTGGCCAAAAAGTGACTGCTCAATCGCATCACACAAACAATGTAAAAGAAATAAATGCGTCTCTCGGATGCGTGCGGAACTATCTCCGGGTACACGTAACTCAATATCCTCAGGTCCTAAATGATTAGCTAGAAGTCCGCCATCACGACCGGTTAAAGCGATAACATCCAGACCACGGTCATGTGCAGAATCGATTGTTTGTAACATACACGTAGCATGACCAGCAGTCGACAGCACAATTAACACATCCTGTTCTTGACCTAAAGCTTGAATCTGACGCGTAAAAATTTGCTCAGCGTGACCTTCATTAAAGCCGGCAGTTAGCAACGGTACATCACAAACCAAATTAATCACCGGCAACGGTGGCCGATCCATCTCAAAATGATGCAGCATCGCTGCCGAAAAATGCATAGCATTGGCCGCTGAAGCACCTACACCGCAAACAAAGATTTTGCCGTCATTTAATAAACAACGGACTAAACGCTGTCCGGCAATAACTAACGGATCTGCAATCACATCTACTAATGCAATTTGATTAGCAATTGTTATTTCAAACAAATGACGGACCCGTTCATCTAAAGAGTTCATTAGTTAGTTCCAAAAGCATTTTTAACCCAATGTACTTGCGGAGGATCTCCATCTACACTCAAAACATCAAAACGGCATGCCCGTGTGGCATGCAATTTATGCTGAATCAAATAGATCCAGGCTGTTTTAATCAGCTTTTGCTGTTTAGTGTACGTGACACTTGCCAAACCACCACCAAAAGCCACTGATCGGCGTGCGCGAACTTCTACAAATACCAGATATTCTCCATCATCCATGATTAAGTCAATCTCGCCTAAACGGCAGCGATAATTACTCGCACGCCAAATTAGGCCTTTACTACTTAAATAATCCCTGGCTAAAGATTCTGCTATTAGCCCTGTTTTTTGTGTTTTCATACCAAACAAGAAGCTTGCAAATGCTCAACCAATAACTCTAACGGGCTATTTTTATCATAATGAATCACTACAGTACCGCAACCAGAACGTCCTGGTTTTAATTGTACCGGACGTTGCAAGCACGCGGATAAAATCTTTGCATGCTGCTCAAGAAAAACCGGCAAGACTTTAGCCTGAGGTAACTCAGGTAGTGTGGACGCCGCCTGTATACGAGCAACTAATGCTTCAGTTTCCCGAACAGAATATCCACCATCCACTACCCGCTGAGCGGCTTGAGTTTGCTGTTCCGGCGTTAACATTAATAAGGATCGCGCATGACCAGAATCTAACTGCCCAGCCTCTAGTAAACTTTGCACTTCAGGCGTTAATTTTAATAACCGAATATGATTACTCACTGCCGTCCGGGATGTGCACAGCAATCCAGCAATTTTTTCATGGGTTAAACCAAACTCCCGACTTAAACGTTGAATTGCGCGTGCCTGATCCATTGCATTTAAATCTTCACGTTGTAAATTCTCAATTAACGCCAAAGCCATGGCAGTTTCATCGTCAACTTGACGAACAATCACAGGGATCTCAGTCATATCTGCAGCCACACATGCTCGAAAACGCCGCTCGCCTGCAATTATTTCATAACGACCATCAGCAATTGCACGAACTAACAATGGCTGTAACAAACCCTGCTGTCGAATTGATGCGGATAACTCTAATAAAGAAGCATCATCAAATGTCATTCTAGGTTGATATCGGCCGGCTTGTAAGCATGTTGCTTTGAGCAATAAAGTAGTTTGATTGGGTGTATTATCAACCTGAGTTGAAGTTAACAATACCGACAAATTCCTACCTAATCCACCGCGCTTGACACTCATGCAACCACCGTATGATGTTGTAATACTTCATCAGCTAACGCCAAATAAGCCTGAGCACCTTTGGAGGCCTTGTCATAATGTAATGCCGAAAGTCCATGACTGGGTGCCTCAGCCAAACGTACATTACGTGGAATTACTGTGCGATATACTTTGTCCTCAAAGTGTTCAATCAACTGGGCAGAAACATCCATGCACAGGCGATTGCGCTGATCATACATCGTCCGTAACACCCCAGCAAGTCGCAGCCGTGGATTCACCGATCCTTGTATTTGATCAATTGTAGATAGTAACGCGGCCAAGCCTTCGAGTGCATAATACTCACATTGCATAGGTACCAACACACTATCTGCAGCCACTAAAGCATTTAATGTCAGTGTATTTAAAGCCGGAGGACAATCAATAAAAATAAAATCATAATTAGAATGTAACGGCTGTAACGCTTTAAATAAAAATGTTTCGCGATGTGCGCGTTCCATTAAGCTTACTTCAGCCACAGTCAAATCATCATTCGCAGGGATTAAATCAAATCCGCCACGAGTAAATAAACATGCTTGATCGGCCAAACAATCATGCAGTAAAACATCGTTACACGAGTGTACTAAAGCATGCTTGTCCACACCACAGCCCATGGTCGCATTACCTTGAGGATCCAGATCCACCAACAATACTTGCTGCTGACGGGCTGCTAAAGAAGTAGCTAAATTGATGGCTGTAGTGGTTTTGCCTACCCCGCCTTTTTGATTTGCAATGGCGATGATCTTTGCCATAAATAAGCCTCGCTAGGATTAAACTGATGGCCGCAGTATAACACAACAACGCGCGTCACAAGCCAGTCCAACCGTATACGATTCCACTCTATAAGGCAATTTAATTGAATCAAGTTCAACCTGAGGATAAATCCCTTTCATTGCGACCCATAAGCCTTGAGGTGCAAGCAAATGCTCAGTCCACTCAATCATTTGCGCCAGATGAGTGAAAGCGCGGCTGATAATTGTATCGAATTTAATTGATGGTCGATACAGCTCAGACCTGGATTGTACTACCGCGACATTAGACAGATTCAACGAGCGTTTAGCTTCTTTTAGAAAACGTGTTTTCTTACCATTACTATCTAATAATACGATTTGAACATCTGGCCGGGCTAAAGCTAATGGGATCCCGGGCAGTCCAGCGCCGCTGCCCACATCCAACCAATTTGTGCCGGACATCCAGGGAAGTACGGCCAAGCTATCGATTAAATGTCGACCAATCATGACTACAGGATCACGGACTGCTGTTAGATTATAAGCTTTGTTCCAACGGGTTAACAAAGCCAGGTAATCTAAAAAAGGCTCTGCCGGCAAGTCTAGTTTTAACTCATTGAATCCATCAAGCAAGCGTTCTTCCATGGTTAACTCATGCATCATGCAATCATCCGTTGTTTTTTTAAATGTACGAGTAATAATGACAGGGCTGCGGGCGTGACCCCTGAAATACGCCCAGCCTGCGCCAACGATGCTGGCTTAATCTTACTTAACTTTTGAATCATTTCCGTGGATAAACCAGAAATCTCATGATATTCCAAAGTCTCAGGCAACAGCATTTCTTCATGTTGCTTTAGCCGAACAATATCTTGCTGTTGACGTGCAATATACCCAGCATATTTATATTGAATTTCCACTTGCTCAGCCACAGCTGGATCGACCACAGGCAAATCTAAATCACCCAAACCTTGCAAATGCTGATAATTAATTTCTGGCCGCTTGAGAACATCAGTTGCCGGGCAATCATGAACTAAAGCAGCCTCCAGCACTGTATCTAAATCAGCATTATGGTGCATACGGATCCAAGTACTCTGCAACTTATGCTGTAAATTTTCAATCGACGTGCGTTTTTCGCAAAATGCACGCCATCGTCGATCATCGACTAAACCTAACTCTCGACCTTTGGTGGTCAAACGTAAGTCTGCATTATCTTCGCGCAGCAATAATCGATACTCTGCACGCGAGGTAAACATACGATACGGTTCTTGAGTGCCGCGCGTAATCAAATCGTCAATTAGCACGCCTATATAAGCCTCATCACGACGCGGACACCATAAAGGTTTTCCCTGTACCAACAGCCCGGCATTCATGCCTGCAATTAATCCCTGGGCGGCGGCTTCTTCATAACCAGTGGTCCCGTTAATTTGGCCGGCAAAAAATAAATTGGCAAATGGTTTGGTTTGTAAGTATTGCGTCAATCCACGCGGGTCAAAATAATCGTACTCAATTGCATAACCTGGGCGTGTGATATGCGCCTCAGCAAAGCCTTTTAAAGTCCGTACAAACTGTACCTGCACATCAAATGGCAGGCTTGTAGAGATACCATTAGGATACATTTCCTGCGTAGTTAAACCTTCAGGCTCGACAAAAATCTGATGTGATAATTTATCCGCAAACCGTACTACTTTATCTTCAATTGACGGGCAATAACGTGGCCCAACACCAGCAATTACACCTGCATACATCGGAGATTGATGCAGGTTTTTGCGAATAATTTCGTGAGTGGCTGGAGTGGTATGTGTTATATAACAAGGGACTTGGCGCGGATGATCTGCTGGCTTGCCTAGATATGAAAATACTGGCACAGGTATATCGCCAGGCTGTATTATCATCTGTGAATAATCTAAAGTTCTGGAGTCAATACGCGGTGGAGTACCTGTTTTTAGCCGGCCCACAGGGAACTCCAACTCACGCAATCTTTGCGCGAGTGCAATCGAAGGCTGATCCCCGGCTCTACCACCAGGAGATTGCTGCATTCCCACATGAATACGTCCGCCTAAAAAAGTGCCTGCAGTCAGTACAATTGCATGTGCGTGCAACGTCAAACCCAGTTGAGTCCGCACGCCAACCACACGATCACCCTCAATCAATACATCATCAACGGCTTGTTGAAACAAAAAAAGATTCGCTTGATTCTGCAAACAATCACGAATCGCTTTACGATATAACACCCGGTCAGCCTGTGCACGCGTAGCACGCACAGCTGGCCCTTTAGATGCATTTAATATACGAAATTGAATCCCCGCAGAATCAGCAGCCCCGGCCATAGCTCCGCCCAGAGCATCAATCTCTTTCACTAAATGACCTTTACCAATTCCACCAATCGCAGGATTGCACGACATTTGACCTAAAAGATCTAATTGATGGGTTAACAACAAAGTCTGCAGGCCCATGCGCGCCGCAGCTAGTGCGGCTTCAGTACCAGCATGCCCAGCACCAACAACAATAATGTCATAATGTTTATTTAAATTCATAAGTTTACGGGCTCAATGGGTTAGCTGTCTCAACCAATTCGCTATATCGTGCAATCTCTGGCTCATTTAATTTATCGTTGCAAGCCAAGTACACCCACTGTAAAGCGCCTATCACCAGGCAAATAGCTGCAATAGATAAGATTGCGGCCCATGCTGGCCATGCTGCCAAAGACAGAATTAACATTGCAGCCACAGAAACACCGATTAATCCTACCATATTAACCTGATATAATGTAGTCTTATATGCCTTTATATCAGCAATATGCTGCTTCTGCTGGGCAACTTCCGCCTTTATAAATTCTGCATCCGGTGCACCATCGGCTTCTACTTTTAATTGTTCCGACAACTCTGTCTGCTGAGATTGAGATAACCAATGTTCACCAATAATTCGCATAAATCCTGAGGCATAGCATATAGCCGAACAAGCTATGCTTAA
>CANNIJ010000082.1 GCA_947505025.1 Legionellaceae bacterium
GAGTTGTAAGCGTCCGATAATGAGGATCTTGCCTAAGTTCCGGAGGTCCATAGTCAGCAATATCTGCTAGAGGAGTGTCTAAATCCAATTTACCCTGATCAACCAAATCTAAAACTATAGCTGATGATACAGGTTTACTTAGGGATGCTGCTTGAAATAAAGTATTTGTATCAACCGGTCTTGGTGCTGATGTGTCAGTGTTTCCGTGAGCCACAGCATGACGGGTGTCATTTTGACACCAAGATAACGATAATGCTGGAATATTTGCATTATCAAGCAGTTTTTGCATTAATTCTTGTTGTTCTTTCATAAAACACCACATTCCTCAATAGAATGATTTTCAACTTAAATTATAGCATTATCTTCTTGTTCATTGTCTGAGTTGGGTATATATCCAGATTTTGATTATCGTGACATGACGATCGCCACAAAAAAGTCACTGCTGTCGTCAGCTCAACATTTACTTGGTCTCAGTCTGTAAATACATGCCTGAGCTTGAAAAGTAAAATTGAGTATTCTCAGTAGTCATCAAATGACAATCCTTGTGGATTGTTCCTCGCCTGCTCTAGTAGTTTTTCTTGTGTAGTCATGGCGTAACTATATGCAATTACACTGGGTTGTCAAACATATTGCAAACTTCTCGGGTGCCCTATTTCAAATTGAATTGCATTGCATTGCAGCCTCTTGTAACAATCACAGCAGCGGTGCGTGCACTACTATGAATTCTGCTCTATATTGTGACGCAAGAATACTTGCTGCTCTTTCCAGTGCTGCATGAGTTGTAATTCTTTGTTTCGAAACCGCGTGTCGTTGAGATTCCTGAGCCTCGATTCTAATTTTATCCCCCTGATATACATCAATAAGTTTCATTGCATCAGCTATAGTGCTATCGGCTTGAGATACAACTTTATCTGTATCTATGGTGGTATTTAGGGTTTGGTTAATTGAGTAGTTCAATTTATCAGCAGCCTCTTGATTAAAGGCTGCTGTTGCTGCAGCTTGAATTCTGAGAGCGGCTAATAACTCGACTAGAACTTTAGTCATCTTGGTTAAATCGGAATGGTTTGCATAAAATGATGTACTTATCTGTTGCAGATGATCTAGATTATGCAACAGTTCTGTCGCTCCTGTTGAGAATTTTTGATCTGTTATGTCCAGTTGACTGATGTTTTTTGATACTGAGTCCGTAAGTTCAGCCCATGATGTTTTTACTGTTGCAAAAACTTCTCCCATTTTTTGTGTACTATCCCCCAAGAGATCCCTGGTTAAATCAAGTTTGCCATTGATCGCCATTAACTGCTTCATTTGTTCTTCGAACGCGGTAATTTGAGTCTCAAAGGCTTGGATGTCTTCTGCTTGCTGTAGATTCATGCCGCAAAATGAAGTCAATACAGATTTCAGACTTACCTCAATCTCATCGAGATGTTGTACAGATTCAGTAAGTGATTTTTCTAACTCTACAATATCAACCCCCAGTCGTGCGTCTCTTTTTAAGATAGCCGAGTGCTGATTTTCTAAAATCAATGTGATGGCTGAATATAGCACCAAGGTTACGACAGCAAAAACAATAACTAAATTGCAGGCAATGCCGATACAAGCTCCAAGCGCAACAATGCTGACTAATAGACCTAGTTTGTTCCACCATCGCAAATTACCATAGCTGTGGGCTAAATTATCGATAAAGCTGTCATCCGCATGATAGAGTTTGATCATAAGATTCATATTGGATTGAAAATCTTTAATCTTCTTTCCTTGGACCAACATTTTCTTTAACTGATCTGCAGCATCGATTTTTAGTTCAGACAAGCTTCGTGGTGGTTGGCTTGGAGCACCTGTGTTTGCCTGCTGGGTGTTATCTTGTGATTTTGTCATGATAATTCCTCACATGGAGATTATTAATTTATGCGCTAAATAAGCCTAGACCTCGAATCGCAGAAGATTTTGACTCTACAGGTAAATCTTGTCTTGATTCCAGCGCGTCGGACAGCATGGTGATAGTTTGAGTTAATTGCTTATTTTCATTATGTAAAACTGTGATTTCATCAAATTGATGTTTATTGATTTCAGGCCAAGAGTTAAGCTCGGCTTTATAACTATTTACTGTCATTTCTAATTGTTGCACAATCCGTGCTAATCGATCATTGTCTGAGCGAAGATGGATAACTTCTAGCGCTTTCACTGAGTCTGTGTTAGATAAAGTTGTTTGTAATAACTCTTGTGATGCACACAATTGTTGTGTAATGGTTTCTATCTCATCCATGTTCTTTTGGGTGTTGCTGTGCAGCGCTTGCTGAGTACTATCAAGACATATTATTACATCTTTCAGTTCTGCTTCTTTTTCAGTTAACGAATCTTTAGTGGTTTGTAGTTCTTGATTAAGCATTGTGAGCTTTAATTTACACTCAACAAGCTCTGCAGTAATATTACTTGCCGTGCTCTGTGCTTTTTTTGCAGTATTAGTGAGTACAATGGAAGTTTTTGCTAAGTCCTGTGTGGTGGTTTCTATTTGCAAAACCTTTACCTCTAATTTGCTAGCACTTTCTTGGATATATTGCCGCTGTTCTTTGGCTTGTTGTCTCATTTCGTTAGCATCTTGCGCAGTTTGCTCTGCGAGCTCACTAGCAAATTGACGAACTTCTTTTTCTCTGGTTCTTAGTTCTTCCTTAAGGATTTTTTGCTCTCGGTTGTCAGCATTATCTTGATAACGTCCAATGTAATAACAGACTGCTCCAACAATAACACAGCAAATAAGTCCTACACAGACACAGATAGCAATAACTATTGGCAACCCTATTGCAGCACCTATTACTGTTGCACCTATAGCGATTGCACCTAACATGATTTTACGCATAATTGTATCCAGATTATAAATTTTTGCGACTGACAATGCCTGTTAGGCCAATGGGTGGTAATATTCATGAATCAGATCCTTATATTTATTAACAGTTGTTTAAGTAATTTATTTGACGCTATTTATTGTTATTTTTTATAACAGGTCGTACCTCGCTTAAAGCTGCATAAGTTTCAGGTAAATACGTTTCAACAATAGTTATTGTTTTTTGGTGATGCGCATCTCGTTCGTTATAAAAAACATTTAATATATCTAATGAAGTTTCAACGTCAGGTTCTAATGCTGGGTATGAATCTAAAAGTTCACTTAAAAGATCAAGCATACCTGTTCGATTCTCAAAATTTTTATCATAAGATTCAAGAGTTTGTGTGATTAAATATTGTTGTTGGTGTTGATAAGAGGTTAGTAATGTTGGTATCTGTCTATGTGCGGCGCGTATATCTGTCCTGGAGTTCTTAAGTGCGATATGAATCGCATGCATATCATGATCTTGAGCAACCATGAGATCAATACATTCTTTTAGTTTTTGTGTAACCTGTTGACTGACTAATAATTTAGGCCTGGGTTTTGTATAAAATAAGCCAGCACAACAATCTGCAAAACATGTGGCAACGCATTGCACCATAGGGCTTAATGTTGAATAGATTGGCGCAGGCAATTCATTTGTATCAGATCCAGGCCTGGTGTTACGTACCATATCATTTCTCCATGGTTTATCTAAAAGTTTAAAAAATGGCATTGGTTTCCTCGGTTCGTTCGTTAGTATCGATTATTTTTTGTTGATTACGTTTTGCAAAGAAACTGCCGATTAACAGCCCTGATCCAGATGCTGCAGATACACTTCCTGCGGTAATCATAATTACGAATGGAATGCTAGCGATCCCATAAGTTGCACATAAAATCGCTGCCACCCCTGCAATGATAAGCACCACTGCAATGACAACCAGGATGTTGCTGCACATCATTTGCAGCAACAAGCTCGGTTGAATTTGATCGTAGGTTAAATCATGGTTGAGTCTTTCTGACATGCAAGATTTAAAGGTTTGTTCACGTTTGTACGCATCTTGAGTTTTGTTTGCTTGAAATGATGCCAGAACATAAGCGGTACGTGCAGCCGCATAGGTGTGTGAATATACATAACAAGCTGCTCTTTTAGATTTTTGAGTTACTGTTGCATCTTTTGAGAATGCAGATTGATAATTTGAGTTAATTTGCTCATCAGTAACGTTTATTTTTGCCTCTATTTCATGCACGAGATCAGCATATGATGTATCAATCGCTTTGCGAATAGGAGTTTTGCGGTGACTGAAAGTATGTCTCGCTGCTATAAGACTGCGTTCATAAGCAAATTTAAGATTAGCAGTGTCTGCAACGCCGACTGAGTAGAGTGTCGCCTGGCCAGATGCTTTTAGTTGACTCATTGCTCCCAGCGCTGCTGCCGCATCAGCACATTCTTCACTGTGTTTTTTGGCGGCATCTGCAGCGGCTTGACTTGCGGCATTACAAGCATATTGATCAGATGATTCATTTGTTGTGTAAGCCTCAAATGCTAGGACCAGCAATTCATCGATGGTTTGTTGTTTCATAGTTCACCTTATAGAACATAGAGCAATCCAAGTTTTGCAGACGTTAAAATGTTATAAACGTCAAAATTTGGATGCTAACTGATGGTTTTAGGTGTATGCGGCAAGCGATTTAGAATAGATTTTAAAAAAATGAAGACTAGATTGTTCATGACCACGTTTCCTTATGTTGAAGTTGAATTAGGTTATCCAGTCAAGATCCATCGAGACTTTAAATGTAACCAGGCAGCAGTATGCCGAGAAAAACACCAACAGTCAATGCTGCTGCTTGTTGGTTGTTTAATTGACAACTCACGCGCATTTTAGAGAGAATTCTTGTGTGTTAGGCCTATGATTGTCTACAGACACATATTATGCACATATTGTATTCTTTGTCTTATAGGGATGACAGGGATTGTCTGACATGATGTCGCCAAGTGGCGTAGCACAATGTATGTGCTTCGCTCGCGCCCTTTCGCTTTAACCTAGCTGGTTTTATTTTAAGATTGAACCAAATGCAACCATGTTAGGCATGAGCTTCACACACCATTAATCTTGCTGAGACTTCCCCACATTGTTACCCACAGTTTTTGTGGATAAATACAAAATTATAGTCTATGGCTAAGCTGCCTCCTGATATTGTTCAATTTGTTGATGAATTAAATCTGCTTTTTCATGTAGTTTAGCAATTTTGATTGCGGTGCTATTGATTATTTGTTGGATGATCATGTCCTGGTTTTTCAAGAAATACTCTTCCATTTCATTTAAGTATCTGGTTTCCGTTGCGATTAATGATGATATCTCATGGTGCTCTGATTTAAGCGGTCTTATCTTGGTTTGTAGTTGATGATTGTTTACCAATGGCGATACGACCCATGGATTATATCCTTGCTCCATTGAATTGAATTCATCGTTACCCGCCTCACTAGCTTTGATTTCATCTGCTTTAAGATGTTTCTGGGCGGAGTCTTGTTTTTCTAATTTGAGTTTGTATGCCTGACCTATATCCCAGTGGTTATAAAATCCTTTAGGGGTACGCCATTGTTTCTGGCGTAGCAATTTAGCAATCAAATTTACGCGATGATGGTTGTCTAAAATGCCTGGAAACTGGTTTTGTACATGAAGTACCGAAAAAACTATTTCAGCGAATAGTTGTTCCGGGTTGGAAAAAACCAGTTGATGCTGAGTTTGCAGGTTGCGCATGGTGCCTTTGATGTAGTTTTTGAATTGCTCTGTGATTCGTTCTCCGATTTGTTTCTCTACAGGATAGCTTTGGTAGGTCCTGTTTGGGGTTGTTTTTGTGTGGGTTTTCAAGTTATCAACAATACCTGGCTGACTAACAGTATTGTTAATTACAGAATTAATATCTTGATCTTTATATATAGAAACCGCCATTTTGGCGGGACCGGTATCGCCAAAATGTGTTAAAAATAAACTTTTAGACGGTGCTTGTTGCTGTTTTACTTCGGTTTTTTGTGGTTGTTCAGTGAGTTTGGTGTTTTTTAAATCCTTTGTAGCACTCAAGAGCACCAGTAGCTTTTCTGTGATGCGAATGTACAGGTTCTTTTTTTTATAGAGCTTGTTGGTTTTTTCAATAAAGCCTGCGATCTCAAAATCACGCAGGTAGCGCTCTACTGAACGTTTGGATATTTTTGATTCGTTAGCAATTTGACTTAAGCAACGCGTAAACCAAATTTGGCCGTCGTCTAAGGTGTAGGTTGAGATTTGCCACCAGAATATTAGTTTATCCAGTAATGTTGCTTTATTGTAACTGTTGGTCAGTTCATGTAATCGCGAAAAGTTTGCATGATTGATTGATGAAATATTTTTCATAATTAGATCCATATGTACTAATTTAGCATTGATATTCCCGTCGAACAAAGCTAAAATAAAGACGTACTAATCCTAAAAATATCCAAGGAATTCGAGCTCCGGTATTTTTTTGGATTCAGCTTTGTTTGCAGATAAGAGATAATTATTGCTTTGGTGGGCGTCATACCACCAAAGCAATAATTCTTTTTAAATTTTATTTTTTATTATTAGCCATCGTACACTCCTCATATTTAAATTCCATTTCGTTTAAGTTGCTTTTGTCTTTGGTATAAATTATAAAAA
>CANNIJ010000083.1 GCA_947505025.1 Legionellaceae bacterium
AATTAGATTCTGAGCCCCAGTCGCAGCCTCAATTTCCTGGCCTAACAAACGATCATGTGCAGCAGGACCACCAACTAAGACTACTCGAGCATGCCAACGCTGTTGCATGTGCTTTATTACCGCTATATATCGATCAACCAACCATGCCCTTTCTGGTTTACTAGCGGCAGGATTGACTAACATCAATGGTTCTGCCGCGTATGGTATATGTTCTAGAGCCCAATCATCAGCAGCTTTATTCCGCGGCAGATCAAATCGAATTTCATGATAAGGAACACCCAAAACTCGTGCAAATTTTAAAAAACCGTCCACAGTATGATCATCCCCTGGCGCAATCCGCTCATGGACAAACAACCAATGACAGTCTTTTGCTCGAATCGAGTCGTAACCGATCTTAAGTTTGGCACGCAAGCAAGTATACAAGAAATTTACCCTAAAACTCGCTTGCGCTGCAATTAATATGTCAAACCTACGCTGCTTCATCCGCTGTTGAAAACGCCAGTAGTCTAAAGGACTCTCAGGTTTATCAATCACAATAAACTCTATTCCCTCCATCCCCTCAACTAAGTCATATGCTGGACGTGAAATAACCCACGTTAATAACGTGTCTTTATAATGCGCTTGCAGAGCACGCACTAAAGGTACTAACATTATCACATCACCCATTGCAGAAAGACGTACAATACAGATTGATTTAGGCGATTTAGTCATGTTCGAGTACAAATAAGGTGCTGCAATATGGACAAACACATGTGCCGGTTTCTTCTATTGGTAAATATACTTTGGGATGAGCTGCCCACAAAGACATATGATCCATAGGACAGCTTAAAGGTAAATCATGTGTACGAACAACCTGTATCTTCTCTGCGCATGCAGTGTTTTTGCTATGATCGGATGTCATTATTTTCACCTGTTATCTATAAATTGTTTGATATCTTCCAAGATTGTCTTATTTTCATGTGCAAAAACCATCTGCGCAGCCGGCCAATTACGTAACCAGGTCAACTGGCGCTTGGCCAACTGACGAGTGGCAGCTAAGCCCTTCTCCACAAATATCTCGTGATTATATGCCCCATTTAAATACTCAAACGCTTGCCTATAACCCACGCAACGCATAGACGGATGTGCCAGAGTCAATGACCATTTATGCGTCAACTGCACCACCTCATCTAAAAAACCTTGACCTAACATCTGTTTAAAACGTACAGCAATTCTTGCATGCAACACGGCTCGAGATTCTGGCAACATAACTACGTTAAACCAACGTAAATTATGTTGGTTTGGTTTTGATTCGCATAATGCTGACCATGGTATACCGGTAGTCTGATATATCTCCAAAGCACGTTGAATCCTTTGTGTATCTGATGGATGAATCCTTTGAGCTGAAATCGGATCAACCTCAGATAACCGCCGATGCATCATGGGCCAGCCATGCTGCAAAGCTTGTTCAAGTAATGATGCTCGTAACACTGAATCAGCTGCCGGTAACTGTGATAGGCCCTGCTGCAATGCGCGAAAATACATCATGCTACCACCAACCAACAATGGAATCTTGCCACGCTGATAAATATCCTGACAACAACTAAATACATCTGCACAACATTGTGCTGCCGAATATGTGTCCGTAGGGTCACAAATATCAATCAAATGATGCGGAACACGCGCTAAGATCGCTGATGTTGGTTTGGCTGTGCCTATATCCATGTCACGATAAATCATAGCAGAATCAATGCTGATAATTTCAACTGGTAACAAATCACTCCATTCTAAAGCCCAGTCAGTTTTGCCAACAGCTGTAGGACCCATCAAACACACGCAACTTATGGCATTACTCTGCATATAGAGCTCGACAACGATCAGCGTCCAAACGTACGCATCCAAACAATCCTACAGAGTTTAACATACTGGATAAATAATCCGTCAATCCTGAGCGTTGATCTGCGTCCCATTGTAAGATATCACATTGTATACAACTTATAAATAAACTGGATAACGTCTTTAGATCCCATGCAGACTGACGATCCAAACCAGAAAAAACCTGTTTCAAATCCAATGATGGCAATAAAACAGGCAAAGTTTGCACTGCAATTTTATCAGCACCAATCAACTCGACATGTACACCTAACTGCTTAAACAACTCCAGACACAAAACAGCTCGTTGATATGTAACGGCAGAAAGTTGATAAGTAACCGGAACCAGTAATGGTCTTGCAATCAATAACCATCCATTTTCAGCCAACCAATTAGTATGTTGATCTTTTAACACTCGCGGCACATCAACCAAATATGGAACATTAGATGTTTCTGCTTCAGTTAAAGAAATTACTGCAAATTGTGTATTTAAGGTCAACCATGAGCAGTTATTAGTGCTCATAAAGGTTTCAGCATTCGGCTTATTAGCCACTGCATCTTTAGAATTAGAGACGGCCGCACCGAGTAGATCATTTTGATCCGACAAAGCATGTAAGATCTGATGTCGAATCACATCGTGTACCCCACGTGGATCTTGAAAGCGCACCTCATGTTTAGTCGGATGTACGTTCACATCTACAACATCTGCCGGCAAAGATATATATAAAACGCACGCAGGATAACGTCCGGGGTGTAGTAAATCTGTATACGCTTGTCGCAATGCGTTATCTATCAACTTATCTTTTACCATCCTTTGATTTAAATAGATCCATTGCCGGTTATTTTGGCTGCGCTGATATGCAGAACTACTAATCCAACCAGTTAAATTTAGATCATCTTGCGTAACATCAATAAAAATAGCATGTTCTACAAAAGATTTGCCAAAAATCTTTTGCACCCTTAACAATCTTGTACGAGCACAATGCGCTGCCGGCAAACAAAACTGCTGAGTAGAATTATGCCATACAGTGATCGCTACATGTGGGGCACTTAAAGCAAAACGTTTGACAACATCCTCAACGGCCTGGTATTCCAAGCGCTCACTCTTAAGAAATTTTTTGCGTACGGGGGTATTATAAAATAAATCTAATACATCAACTGTAGTCCCCTGAGCCCGAGCACAAGGCTTGATTTTTACACCGTTCTCATCGCTAATGAGCTCCCAGGCATACTCTTGTGCAGATGTTTTTGACGCCAGGTGTACACGCGCAATTGATGCAATACTAGCTAAGGCCTCGCCACGAAACCCCATGCTATGTAATTTATATAAATCACTTAATTGATTAATCTTGCTCGTGGCGTGAGGTGCTATGGCCAGAGGCAAGTCTTCGGCTAAGATGCCCGTACCATTATCGCTGATCTTTATTTGATTTAAACCACCAAAACTTAACTCAATGGTCAAGATATCTGCCCCAGCATCCACGGCATTTTCGAGTAATTCTTTGACTACAGATGCCGGACGCTCAATCACTTCACCGGCGGCAATTTGATTTGCTACGAACGGTGACAAGGCATGAATCCGCTGCATTGGTGACTGCCTCATACTGTACTTGATGTCTGTATCAATGGAGTAGATGCAGGGAATGCACGTACAATCCTTCGATGTAGATTTGACATAGCTTCAACCCGTGTTCCACGTGGCGGATGATCCCAAAAATATCCTTTGATCCCGGCAAAAATTGCTTGGCTCAAACGTACTTGATAACGTGCATCTGTAAGGTTTTTTTCTTCTCGTGGATTAGTAATAAAACCGGTTTCGATTAATACTGAAGGAATATCTGGCGATTTTAATACAACAAAACGCGCTTGTTCCACATGCTTGTGATGCAAGCGCGTGACACTATTTAGATTACTTAATACACGACTACCCATTTGTACACTGGCACCGATTGTGGCGGTTTGTGACAAATCAAGTAAAACTGTGCGTATCATGCCATTTTTATCATCCAATGTAGATAATTTAACACCACCCAATTCAGAATAATTTTCCTTTTCAGCTAACCATCTAGCCGCTTCGCTGGTTGCGCCGTTTTGCGACAAAGCAAATACTGATGCACCATTAGACTCATGATTACCAAAAGCATCTGCATGAATCGCGACAAAAATATCAGCATTATAGCGTCTTGCGCTGTGAAGTCGCTCACGCAAGCCAACATAATAATCACCAGTACGTGTTAATACTGCGTGCATTCCAGGTTGTGCATCGATGCATTTTTTCAACTGCTGTGCGATAGCCAGCACCACAGCTTTTTCTGTACTTGCATTTGGGCCACGCGCACCTGAATCACGTCCGCCATGACCTGGATCGATCACTACTACTACATCACGTAATGTATTTTTAGGCATTTGCCGCGTTACACTTACCGCATTAGTGGCTGATCCAGCTGTCAACTTTGCGGTTTTGGCAAAAGCCTGGACTGTGTTTGCAGATGCCGCCAACGCCTTAGATATCGGTTTTTGGATAACCCGCGCCTGAAAATCCACCCGTAAACCAGGCTGCGTTGTATTTTGTCCGCAGCTCGAAGTATGCACAACTACATTTCTGTCTAGATCAAAGACTAAACGCAGAATATCTGGCTCAGGTCGCCCACTACGAACGTTCACTACGATCCCTGCACGTAGATTAGACGGTAATACTTGCTGTATACGCTGGGTATTTGCTAAATCAATAACCACGCGATCCGGATGTTGTAAAGAAAAAACCTTGGGTGCTACCGATCCATTGACTGTCAAACAAAATACAGCATGATTTATATCATTAGAAATCATTGCCACATGATTTAAAGTGGCTGCATTAATTACACTGCTCCACAGAGACAGTAATGTTAAAAATATTATCTTTTTATTTGAAATCACAGCATCAACGACACCAGTCGCCGGCCTAATGTAGTATATGCTTGTGCGCATAATTCACGTCCATCGCCATGTGTGGTTAATGAAAAAGCAACGTCTACAGAAATTCGATCAGCCAGTAAATCTTTAGGCCATTCAATACAACACACTGCATCGGTACTTAAATAGTCACGTAAGCCTAAGTCATCCAATGCACTCGAATGTTCAAGACGATAAAAATCGAAATGATGCACTACAAAGTCTGAGCAATCATAGGTTTCTACTAATGAAAAGGTTGGGCTTTTTATAGAGGATTTAATCCCTAATGTACGTAACAACGCACGAATTAAAGTTGTTTTGCCTGAACCAATCTCACCGGAAAAGGTTAATACAGCTGGTGCAGACAACTCTTTAACTAAACACTCTGCTAAACGTTCACTGTGCGCGTGGGTCGGCAAAACAATGCTTGCATGCATTTTTCACCTCAGACTAGCGGATCCATGTGCTGCTCATGGCTGCTTTTTACCAGTGTTAACGACGGTTTAGCCGTTTTCTTAGCTTTAAAGCTGGATCTTTTGGTGGGTGGCAATACTGCATCATCATACTCCAACCCAAACTCCATACCACGTCCATTTTCTTTTGCATAAATCGCGAAGACTGCCGTAGGACTTACGGATATATCTACGGTTTTGCCTGAAAATCGTGTGCTAAAAGTAATCATGTCATTATCCATCTGCAATTGACGACATGCGCTGGGTGAAATATTCAGAATGATTCTACCATCCTGGGCAAAATCTTGAGGCAGATCACTGTCTGGATCGTTTGAATTAACCAATAAATATGGTGTTAAATCATTGTCCACGATCCACTCATATACAGATCTTATAAAATAAGGTCGATTTGAAGTCATCATTTTATGCAGTCCTAAGTTGCAGTTCAGCCTCAGTCAAGCTACTTTCAAAACATGGTCGATTAAACACGCGCACCATATAAGATTGTAAACCTTCAGCCTCTTCTGGAACTATAATACCCAATTTAGGCAACCGCCACAATAAAGGCGCTAATGCACAATCCAATAAAGATAATTCTTCACTTAAAAAATACGGTGTATCTAAAAATAATGGATCCAAGCTAATTAAACTATCCAAAAGTAACGCTCGAGCAGCTGTAGGATCAGCACTAGTTTGAATCTCATTCATTAGTGAGTACCAGTCTTTCTCAATCCGATATAACATTTTGCGCGTTTCAGCACGTGCCACTGGATACACCGGTAACAACGGCGGATGCGGAAAGCGTTCATCTAAATATTCCATTATAATGCGTGCTTTATACAACACTAATTCACGATCAATTAAAACTGGCATGATGCCATATGGATTAGAGGCTAAAACTTCCTCAGGGACCGGAGCATCCTCTATAGAAATGATCTCAACATTCACACCTTTTTCGGCTAACACCATACGAACTTGGTGACTATAAATATCACCATGATCAGAATACATTGACATGACCGTACGTTTTGTAATAATCGCCATCAATAATGCTCCAGGTTTCTTTGATTGTTCAAACCAATTCTTTTACGAAAGGAATACAAGTAGGTCATTATATCACACAATCGCAGCTTGCGGTGTGTTGTTTAAAAAACATACTAATACACACTGGATCGTTAATAACTTTTTCATGGAATGAACCGCAAGGACCCACCACGGAGGCCATTAGCGCG
>CANNIJ010000084.1 GCA_947505025.1 Legionellaceae bacterium
AGACAGCCGTTTCTTACGAGTGAATAGTATAATATCACGCAGTAATGGACAACAGATCCCCCTGAGTTATCATGTGGTTTTCCAGCATGGTGAATGGAAAATCTATGATTTGAGTGTCGAGGGAGTGAGTTTATTACAAAGCTTTAGATCTCAGTTTGGCAGTATGATGCAACATGAACCTTTAAAAGCGGTCATTGAGCATTTAAACAAACGTACGGCTGCAGCATGAGCACGTTAATCTTTCAGCCAGCTGTACATTTAACGTTTGACACGGTTGAGCTCGATCGACAGCGCTTTATAGCTGATCTAAACCAATCTGCGGCGCCATATGCGTTATGTCGCTTTGATTTAAGTGATGTTACGCGTTGCGATAGTGCTGGATTAGCCTTATTAATCGAGGCAAAGCGCTTATGTAATCAGCGAAAAATCGAGCTTGAAGTACATCAGATGCCTGATTTTATGCGTTTTTTGGCAGAATTTTCAGATATAGATTCTTTTTTTTAGGACCCAGTAACAATGATAAGTAATCAAGAATTAGAACATGAGCTTGCAGCATTACCCGAAGTTACCCTGTCTCAAGTAACCGGAGATGGATATCATTATCATGTTACTTTGGTCAGTAATGTTTTTACTGGATTGTCCACGTTAGCCAGACAAAAATGGGTTTATGCAAAATTAAATGCCTATATTCAATCGGGTGCATTGCACGCGGTTCAGATGAAAACGTTTACAAACTCGGAGTGGGACCAGCAACATGGATAAATTATTGATTCATGGCGGAAAGCCATTGTACGGCGATGTAATGATTTCAGGTGCAAAAAATGCTGCACTACCTATTTTAGCGGCCACATTGTTGGCGTCTGAACCGGTGACCATCTCCAATGTTCCAAGATTGCATGATGTGAGTACAATGATCGCTTTATTGCAGGAGTTGGGTGCTAAAGTTTCTGTAGATGCTGATATGAACGTACGTGTGGAGGCCAGCCAAGTAAATAATTTGGTAGCACCATATGATTTGGTTAAAACTATGCGGGCCTCGATTTTAGTTTTAGGCCCGATGTTGGCGCGTTTTGGACGGGCTGATGTTTCTTTGCCCGGAGGTTGTGCTATAGGCACACGTCCAGTCGATTTACATTTAAAAGCACTCAAGACCATGGGGGCGGAAATATCGGTTACTAATGGCTATATTAAAGCGCGCTGCCCAAATGGTAGATTGCACGGAAAATCATTAGTTTTTGACACTTTAACCGTTACTGGCACGGAGAATATCTTAATGGCTGCGGTTTTAGCCCGGGGTACTACAATTCTTAAAAATGCTGCGCGTGAACCAGAAGTAGTCGATTTAATTAATTTTTTAAATTACATGGGTGCACGCATTAGTGGTGCAGGCACGCACACTTTAGAGATTGAAGGTGTAGAATCCTTATCTGGTGGTAATTATTCGGTAATGTTTGATCGAATCGAGGCTGGTACATATCTTACTGCAGCGGCTATAACCCGCGGAAGAGTAACGGTGCGTCACGTTAAGCCGGATAATTTATTGTCTACATTGTGTAAGTTTGAAGAAGCGGGTGCAGCTTTAAGTCTTGGAGAGGACTGGGTAACACTGGACATGCATGAATCTAGACCACAAGCGGTAGATATCTCAACTGCTCCATACCCAGGTTTAGCCACGGACATGCAAGCTCAATTTATGGCATTGAATACGGTTGCTCATGGCTCATCGTCTGTGACCGAAAATATTTTTGAAAATCGCTTTATGCATGTTCAAGAGTTGCAGCGTATGGGTGCTAAAATTCGTTTAAATGGCAAGACTGCATTGATTACAGGTATAGAAACTCTAACTGGCGCTCCAGTAATGGCAACGGATCTCCGCGCGTCTGCGAGCTTGATTTTAGCCGGTCTAGCGGCCGAGGGAGAAACTGCGGTTGAAAGAATTTATCACGTTGATCGTGGTTATGAGTGTATAGAAGCAAAATTGTCATTGTTGGGTGCCGACATTCGGCGTTGCAGCGGCGCGGATAGTATCTAATGATACATCGCGACGAATTACAACAATATCTGCATCTACATTTAGAGTGTGACCGTTTCAAGGATCACGCGCCAAATGGTTTACAAGTCGAAGGGCGTGGAGTTATTAAACGTATTTGTACTGCTGTAAGTGCCAGTGAGCATGCAATTGCTGCAGCCATTGCCTGTGATGCTGACGCATTACTTGTACATCATGGATATTTTTGGTCAGCTGAGTCGGCGGTCATTACTGGAATAAAACGCAATCGCATTGCCCGCTTGTTGCGCAATGACCTGAATTTGTACGCATATCACTTGCCGCTAGATGCTCACGCTACTTTAGGTAACAATGCTTGTTTAGCCACTTTATTATGTGCAAACTCAGTGCAAATGCACCCGGTAGATGGTATTCCACAACTATTATGGTCCGGTGAGTTATCCACTGCGGTCACAGCTGATCTGTTTAAACTGCAGATCAGTCAGATCCTGGATCGGGCACCATTAATGATTTCAGGTGGTAATAATCTCATTCAACGTATAGCTTGGTGTAGCGGTGCAGCACAATCGTTGATAGATCAGGCGCATAAATTTGGTGTGGACGCATATTTAAGTGGCGAAGTTTCAGAGCGGACGTTTGATCAAGCTAAAGAGCTTGGAATACATTATTTCGCATGTGGTCACCATGCAACAGAACGATATGGGATTCAAGCTTTAGGTGAGCATTTAGCCACAACCTTTGATTTAAAACATAGTTTTATTGATAGTGATAATCCTGTGTAGTTGTGTTAGTTTTGGTTGTTAGGAGGATTTAGTTGATGGATTTTTTACGCAAATTATATGTAAAGCTGCCGATATTGGCTTTTGATGCCGTATGCATTCCAATCTCTTGGGCTTTAGCATATTGGTTGCGGTATAACATGACTGGATCTATGTTATCTCATTGGAAAACATTACCGGTTCTATCTGTGTTAATTACCACTCAGTTGAGTGCTTATTATTTTTTTCGTGTGTACCGCGGTCTTTGGCGGTATTCGTCACTAAAAGATGTGTCACGAATTTTATTATCAATTGGCGGCGCAATCATAGTGATAATTGTGGCCTTATATTCACTAGAGTTATTGCACCAAGTGCCGCGCACAGTATTTCCATTGTATGCTATGTTTTTAACTTTTTTCTTGTGTGGCGCACGTTTAATCTCCAGGATTTTATCTGATCGTTGGAAAATTAATTCCCAGGGGCGGTCTGCTACAAGAGTTTTAATTGTTGGTGCGGGCAAGGCTGGTGAAAGTTTGGTTCGTGACTTGCTGCGCTCCAAAGATTATATAACGGTTGGATTTGTGGATGATGCTGCGAGTAAGTTAGGTCATGAAGTGCACGGTGTACGTGTGCTGGGAAGCACTAATTTATTATCTCATCTAGTTAAACGACATAATATAGAGTTAATTTTCCTGGCGATTCCTTCAACTGATGGCTTGACTATGCGGCGCTTGGTGCATATTTGCGAAGCTAGTCAGGTACCATTCCGTACTTTACCCGGCCTGCCAGCCCTAGCTTCGGGGCAAGTGGAAATTAATTCGTTACGTAAAGTTAGTTTAGAAGATTTATTGGGCCGCACAAAAATTTCTTTAGAGTGGCATAAGGTTGAGCATCAGGTACGTGGTAAGCGTATATTAGTCACGGGTGGAGGAGGATCGATTGGATCTGAATTATGCCGACAATTGTGTACTTTAAAGCCGAGTAAATTATTGGTATTAGATAATAATGAATACAATATATATTTGATGGAACAAGAATTACGTCTGCACTTTCCTGAGATGGAGCTAATCTTTTCGTTGGCAAATGTTACCGATCAAATTTCGATTAACACGGTATTTCGTGACTTTAAACCAGAAATAGTATTTCATGCGGCAGCATTTAAACATGTGCCGTTGTTAGAAGCGCAAATGCGTTTAGCAGTAAATAATAATGTATTTGGCACACATTGTATTGCTCAGGCCAGTGTAAGTGTGCATGCAGAAAAATTCATTTTAATTTCTACCGACAAAGCAGTTAATCCAACTAATGTCATGGGCATTACCAAAAGAGTTGCAGAAATCTTATGTCAGAACTGGAACTCCCAAGTTAATACTCAATTTATAACTGTGCGCTTTGGCAATGTTTTGGGATCTGCGGGCAGTGTAGTGCCATTGTTTAACAAGCAATTAGCCGCTGGAGGTCCGTTGACGGTTACACATCCTGATGTGCAGCGTTATTTTATGACCATTCCTGAAGCTTCTCAGCTAATTCTGCAAGCCATGGCTAATGGTATTGGTGGTGAAATTTTTGTTTTAGACATGGGTGAACCCATTAAGATTAGTTATTTGGCTGAACAAATGATTCGTCTAGCGGGTAAAAAACCCGGGCATGATATCAGTATTGAATATATTGGTTTGCGTCCAGGAGAAAAGCTGTTTGAAGAAATGTTCCATAATTCTGAGGAGTTAACGCAAACTGCACATGAAAAACTACTCCAAGCTAAGTCAAGATATGTTGACTGGATTGAGTTAATGCAAACCTTTAACTTGATGCAAGTGGCTTATGTGAATGAGGAGGATGATGAACTGATGATCCTACTTAAAAGCCTGGTACCTGAATTTCAACCATCTTTGAGTGAGGTTTTTTCTGAATGTGTGGCCTGAAAAGTTAGTGTAATATAAGTAGCGAGTTTATAGATATTGGTGGATACTAGGAGCAATTAAATTTACTATTGGATTGCTAGCGTATCAAAACAATATCGCATTATTTTTGAATGCTATGAGTCCTCTCATCCGGCTCAACAGGTTTTATCAAAAACTATAATGATGGCAGGCTCGATAGAGAAACCAGAGGATGTGTTTAACTTTTGGGATAGCTGAGGAGCTCATTATCAACGTAGATGGCGGTCATATTAATACGACTGAAGCTGGTAAACGCAGCTTTGAAGCCATGACAGCCGGTGAACGTTAAAAAAGTCTAAAGTCGAGTAAACCTTTTTTTCTTTATTAAAGACCTAGCTCACTATGAGAACCCAATCTCACCAATTGCAATGTTTGCGTATCTGGCTTGCGATAAATTAAAACTAAATCAGGCTTTATATGACAATCACGATGATCCTGCCAATTATTAGATAACGCATGATCTCTGTGCTTAGCAGCAAGCGGTTCATCTTTTGCTAAATTATCAATAATTCTAACAAAGAGGGTGCTTAAAACTGTTTTATGTTTACCCTTTATCTCACGTTTAAATTGGGTCGTGTATTCAATCGTCCTTATTATTTAAATCATCCATGAGCGATTGAACGGTTTTAAACGATTTTAGTTGGCCACGTCGTGCTTCCTTCATTGCATCAATAGTTTTTTGATTTGGGATAAGTGGCTCAAAAGGTAAGGCATGCTCTTTAGCAATGCGCGTTAACAACATGCGAAAAGCATCAGATACGGTAAGCCCCATCGATGCAAGTACCGCTGAAGCCTCTTCTTTAATATGCTCATCAATTCTCGCTCTTACCACCGCATTTGTAGTCATTATATTCTCCTGTCTCTTGAGCTACATTGTAGCACAAAATTCATATTCGTGCGTACCTATTCGCAGGCAGAGATGGTTCAAAAGCAGTGAAAACTCATCCTATTTTTAATAGTAATTTTTGAGAGCAGTCATCGACCAACAAGTGGATCTATGATACATATTTTATCGACTAAAAAAAAAGGATCATGATGATAACTGCTCACAAAAAGCACCATGGAAAGCGCCTGCCATTAAATGTTAAGCGAAGCATTGGGATTGAGTCACTGAAAGACCCGGCTACGATTGTTGATATATCCAACCGTTTTAATGTCAGCCGTAATTCGGTATATAAGCAACAAGCCAGAGCGTTGACCGCTGTTAATCTCGCGTTTGAAAAAGCTAATGATCTGGTTCTTTATTATATCCCGGTAACCAAAGGCTATATTCATAGGTCTGTTACGGCTTTATATCTGGTTTGTCGTGCAGGTTCACGCGATATTATGTCTTTTATGGATCTCATTTTTGATTATTCTGTATCCATTGGTACCGTGTCTAATATTCTTGATAAAGCCAGTGATGAAGCTATTACGATCAACAACTAGTATGATCTTTCGTCCATTCAAACAGGCTGCTCTGATGAGTTATTTCATCACAACAAACCGCTTCTAGCGACGGTTGATATCGAGTCACGATTCTGCCCA
>CANNIJ010000085.1 GCA_947505025.1 Legionellaceae bacterium
ATTGAGGGTAATCGCCACATTCCGTTTGATATTAGACGCATCTACTACCTTTACGATGTCCCTGGAGGAAGCGAACGTGGTGGTCATGCACACAAAGCTTTAAGTCAGTTGATTATCGCAATATCAGGCACCTTTGATGTGATTCTTAGTGACGGCTGTGATAAGAAGAGGTTTCACTTAAATCGTTCTTTCCAAGGTTTGTATGTATGCCCAATGCTGTGGCGCGAATTAGATAATTTTTCATCTGGATCCGTATGCTTAGTCTTGGCATCCAACGTTTACGATGAATCTGATTATTACCGCAATTATGAAGAATATCTGAAGGCATTAAATAAATGAATATTCCATTTCTTGATTTGAAAGCTCCGTATGTTGAGTTAAAATCCGAAATTGACGAAGCGGTTGCGCGGGCTATGAACTCTGGATGGTTTATTGGCGGGGCCGAAGTTGAGCAATTTGAATTGGAATTCGCCAATTATTGTGACGCAGCTTATGCAATCGGCGTTGCAAACGGTTTAGACGCCCTACATCTGGCGTTGCTCGCCATGGGTGTTGGACCAGGCGACGAAGTCATTGTGCCTAGCAATACATATATCGCAACTTGGTTAGCCGTTAGCCAATGCGGCGCAACACCGGTGCCAGTAGAGCCTGATCCCCAAACTTTCAACATAAACCCACTAGGTATCGAAACTGCGATCACTGCACGAACCAAGGTTATTTTGCCTGTGCATCTGTATGGTCAACCAGCGGATCTTGACCCAATTATCGCGGTTGCTCGCCGCCATAATTTACGAGTGCTAGAGGATGGCGCGCAGGCGCATGGTGCTCGTTATAAGGAGAAGCGCATTGGCGGCCACGGAGATGCCGTAGCCTGGAGTTTTTACCCCGGGAAAAATTTAGGCGCAATGGGTGATGGAGGGGCGGTGACTACCAACGATCCAGAGCTGGCGGATCGCATCCAATTGTTGCGCAATTATGGATCGCGCGTTAAATACGTCAATGAAGTTAAGGGTTACAACAGTCGCCTAGATCCACTACAAGCAGCGATATTGCGTGTGAAGTTGAAGCACCTTGATGAGTGGAACGCAAGACGTGCTGCAAGCGCGTTCCAGTATCAGAACGGGCTTGCTGATTGTGGCCTCACATTGCCGATTGTCCCAACTTGGGCAAGTCCAGTGTGGCATCTTTATGTTGTAAGGCACTCGCATCGCGACTTGTTACAAGCGATGTTAAATACGGCTGGGATCGGTACTTTGATTCACTATCCCATTCCGCCTCATTTACAAGGTGCTTACCGAGACCTTGGGTTTAGTGAGGGAGCATTTCCTATCGCTGAACGAATTCACAAGGAAGTCTTAAGCCTCCCAATGTTTCCGAGTATGACAAAAATCCAAATGACTGCAGTCATTCAAGCAATTAGTAAATCAACGTCTACATGCCAAGGATAGTTAAAGTTGCCGCTGCAAACAGCGTTGTTACATTAACACGGTTAGTGCTAGGGCTACTTACAAATAAAATGTATGCGGTCCTGCTAGGCCCAGCTGGTTATATGACGCTAGGAAACATTACCAACGCGTTTAACCTTGCTCATGCGGCAAGTCAGGCAGGGATGAGTAGTGGCGTATCAGCAAATGTTGCCCGCTGTTCTGGAGCAGGTCAGAAACAAGGCTTCCTTTATGCTGGAATGTGTCTTAGTTTATGTACCGCAGTTGTGCTTGTCCTAGTTTTCCTTTGCCTCCAATTCAACGGCTTCTTTCCAACAGTCAGCTCTACGACAACCAGTATTTTAATTGTGTCACTGATACTGGCGGCACCACTTGGGGCATTAATAGGATATTTTAATGGGAGCGAAAACAATAACCCAGTTTATTTAGCGCAATTGTCGGGAGCGATATTACTGCTACTCGTTGTTTGGGGGTGCTATTCGCTAGGCAGACCAGACTTAGCGCTTGCGACTGCTGGTGCCACAGCACTAGGCGCCGTGCCGGTCTTAATGTGGTTCGGATATCGAAAGAGATTACATGTAGAAATAACGCCACATACTTCGATGGCCTTATGCTTACGCCCGCTTATAGGCTATCTTTTGATCGGTGCTGTTTCTGGCGTAGTTGCACAAACGATGCAAATCGCAGTTCGCATGTTGATGTCTAATAGGTTTGGCGACGATGTTGCAGGCTATTGGCAGGCGAGCTGGCGCTTAAGCGATGCGTATCTTGCCGTGCTGGCCCAAACAATCTCTATGGTATTGCTCCCCAGATACGCACGTTGTCAAAACCGTCCATCCTTAAAGCGTGCGGTGTTTGAAGGCTTGGCCTGGTTCGCTGGTGGTGCAATGCTGCTTTGCTTTTTCGTATTTATATTTGCAGATCACTTAGTACTTCTGCTATTTTCGCAAGATTTTGTTAAAGCCGCTGAATTTGTTCGAGTTCAAGTGTTTGGCGATTTCTTGAAAATTATTTCTTGGGTACTAGCCTATGTTATGTTGGCAAAAGGAAACATTAGAGCATTTGTTATAACTGAAATAGTGGCAGGAACACTATTTGTTGGCTTAACAGCTTTGGCGATTCGTGTTGCTCCATCTATTTTAGATGCAAATTATGCTTACATTGGGATGTACCTGGCTTACACTATGGCAGTACTTGTTATTGTGATTAAAACTATAAAATCAATGCCTGCAACAGATGTCACCGCAAAGAGTAGTAAATGAGTAAGCGCTATCCCAAAGTTTCGGTAATGGTGATTACTTACAATCAAGAGCGCTACATTCGAGAAACGCTTGATAGTGTTGTGAACCAAAGTTATCCAAACTTAGAAGTTGTTGTTGCAGACGACTGCTCTACAGACTCGACTCCAAAGATTATTGCAGAATATCAACTGCGATATCCTGAGATAGTCAAGCCTGTATTTAATCTTAAAAATCTTGGCATAACAGGTAATTCCAATGCGGCGTTCTTTGCCTGCATTGGCGAATTCATCGCGGTGATGGGAGGCGATGACCTGTTTCTTCCAGAGAAAATTTTAAGGCAAACTCAACAGTTCGAGCAAGATCCGGCTGTTGTATTGTCGTATCATGCAGTGGAAATTTTTAACTCAGACGACAAAAAGTTGCTATTTACTACAAATCAAACGCCGAGAGAAGATTTAGCCAACGCCTATGAGATCCTTACCAAAGGGGGCATCCCAGGCGCATCTTCTGTAATGGTCAGACGGAGTGCTTGCCCATCAGGGGGATTTGATTCGAGATTGGCCTCTGTTTCAGACTGGCTTTTTTTTACCGAAGTCGGTCTCCGTGGCAGAGTGGTTAAATTAAACGGAGTCTATGGAAAGTACCGTAAACACTGCGAAGGCGCGAGTAACCGTACATTTGAATTACTGCAAGAAACTTTGAAAACATTTGAAATACTACTTGCTAAATACCCAAGTGATAATCGACTCTTGGAAGCCTGCAGAGTGGCGAAAGCAAGGTATTTGGCTGGTGAAGTATTTCGGCAAATCGTAATTGGTAATGGTGCACTTGCCCATGCCTTATGTGAACAAATTTTATCGATCCAGAAACGACCTCGATACGTGGCTATGGCTACAGTTGCATTTTTGATAATGAAATTTCCCATACTAAGCCCGGCGATTTCCTATCCGCTACGAATATCTAAGGCTATATTAAAGCGTGTATTGGGCTAAATCGAAATTTCACCGTAAAAACTTATTATAATTAATGCGCAAAGTAAAGTTATCCCTGATTGTAATGAGAGTCTCTATAGAATGATTAAGACTTCTATGCATAGGCACCCAAAAATTGTGTCACCGGCGGTTATGGCTTTAAGCCCGTGGCTATTTGTGCTTTTTCTGTATTCATTACGAGCCACCACAAATTGTGTTCCTATTCCAAATCAAGTAACTGGTCTCTTCATCACGATTGCGGCAGGAATGTTATTAATTCAAGCGTTTATTTCTTCACTTAAGCGCACTCCTATAAATGGCTGTAGGTCTTTAAACTTTTTCATATTGAATAAATATATTCGATATATTGGACTCCTCTGGATATTGAGTACGATTTTTGAGATCGCCTATTCTGGGGGACTTCCTTTAATTTGGGCATTTAACGGTTCGGAAAAGGACTACACGAACTTCGGTATTCCTTCACTTCATGGTGTATTAAATGGTTTATATTTCTTTTTAATTGGCGGGATAGCTATCAACTATTTGATGCAGCCATCTACTTACACTAAATGGTATTTAATAGCACTAATTTGCTGGCCAGTCCTAATGCTTGGGAGGGGAATTTTATTAACTTCGCTGATACAGTTGCTTGTTTTATACTTATTTATAAGGGGTATGAAGTTAGCAGTGTTTGCAAAGGCAATAGCAATAGGGTTAATCGCAGTCGTTGCATTCGGTGTTATTGGCGATATTCGAGGACGTGAAAGCCCCTTCAGGTATTTAGTCGCGAAGCAGTATGAGACGGCATTTGACGCATTGCCTTCAGGTTTTTTGTGGGTTTATGTTTATGCCACAGCGCCGCTTGCCAATTATGCGTTCAACGCTGAGACTGTCCAGCCTGACGGGCAGTTTACATACTCTTCTGTTAATTTAGTGCCTTCACTTTTGAGAACCGATTCCTTAAAGCGCGCAGATAATTTTGAATTTGTTGACCAGAACCTTAATGTATCTACTATATTTGCAAGCAGTCATTCAGATTTTGGATACGTTGGAGATGCTTCTTTGAGTTGCTTACTGATCGTGTACTCTTTTTATTGGTATACTAAATTACTGAGTTCGCCTATTTTTATCCTTCCTTATTCGATGGTCTGTTGTGTTATGATTTTTTCGGTGTTTTATAATTTATTTCTTTTATATCCCTATTTGTTTTCTACGGTGCTACAGGGTTATATTGCATATTGCTGCACGGAAAAATCAAAAATATTAGGGGGTAGACAGCTAACCTAAAATTTGATGATTATTAGCGTCAATGTGTCAGCTTTGGACAAATAAAATATGAACAAGGAACTTTATGCCAAATCTATTTAGTAACATGAAAGGAATACAGGCTTTGAGGTGGTTTGCGGCTTCGGCTGTTGTACTAGCGCACACAGATATTCATCAATTTTCTGTTAATCCTAAGTTTTTCGAATTTGGGGCTATTGGGGTTGATATATTTTTTGCTATTAGCGGATTTATCATGATGTATCTTTCCGAGCATCGTTCGGATGGTTCAGATGTGTTTCTCGCAAAACGAATTATCAGAATAGTACCTCTCTATGCAATATCTACAGTGGCCGTTAGCTGTCTCGCTTACTTTATTCAAGTAGGAATATTGCCTTCTTCACCAACAATCTTATATCATTACCCCCCCCCCCCAAAAAATGAATTTTGACTGGATTATTTAATCGATTTTATTTTTTAATTTTGATCGCCCTCCAGTTAATGCAATTGGATGGACGTTACAGTTTGAATTTTTATTTTATATCTTGATCACGTTGTTTATTTTTTTAAAAATAAAATTCAGGAAGTTGTTCTTTTTGGTTTTGTTTATTAGTGCTTATTTTATAACACATACATTCGAGACAAAGTATCAAGTAATCTCAAGCCCATTATTAATTGAGTTTTTAATCGGAATGTTATGTTATGATTTATATAGAGATAGAGTTTTTGATTCCCCAGCATGGATAATGATTTCATTACTATGTTTTTTTATTGGCCTATATATTTGGTTGAATACAAATTTTGGTTCAAGCGTTTACGGAAGAGTTTTTACAGCTGGTGTAGCTGGTGGAGCAGCTTTAATCTTTTCGTTACGAATTGCCCATTTTATTAAAGTGCCCAAAGTGCTTGAGAATTTAGGAAATGCTTCGTATGTTCTATATCTTGCGCACTGGGTGTTTATGCCCATTGTTAGCCACTTTGCATTTATGTTTATTGGAGATTTTTTTCTCCTTTATGTATTAACGATATTTATTTTTTTTCAGGTTTTATCGCTTCTTATTTATCGCTTTATTGACCTTCCGGTTCATCGTTGGTTGCTTCGTGTTCTTGAGATTCGTATA
>CANNIJ010000086.1 GCA_947505025.1 Legionellaceae bacterium
GATTGAAATAAAAACCCAAATCAGCGGTGGTGTTGCTGATCGCCATGAGGTGTCCGCACTACCTTTATCCACAGATCCAAATAAAGATACAGGCTTAGTAGTTTGGCTAGATAAAGCTCGTTTAGATATAGATTATATACGTGAAATATGCAGATCGGTTAACACTGCTGTAGTTACATTGCCAGAGCATGTTGAGTTAGCAAAACAACAATGCGGTACATCGTTAGTTTTTACTACAGAACAAATTAAAGGCCTGGATTATCGAGTAATTATTTGTTGGCAAATATTTGAGGATATACAGCAACACGGAAAATACGTTAATCAGAAGTTAGGCCTGTGTGGTGCAAAAGCAATATCCGGCCACAGATCCAAGTCTGATACTAACGATGATCTTGCTACGCCATATGTGAACAGAGTAATTACCGCAATCACACGGGCAACCGGGGATTTATTGTTTGTTTACAATGCCTTGCACATACATAGACATATTCTTGAGCGATTACAACAAAGCACCGTTGTTAGTACAAGTGCAGCATCGATCAAAACTAAAACCGTGGTCTTTAATCCGGATGAATGGCGTGATCATGCTATAGAGTTATTAAAAACGGGTAATGAAGATCAAGCGCGCAATATTTTTTTGCATGAGCTTAGTCAATCAGACACAGATTTTATTGAGTTCAAGCAATCAGTGCTCAATGTTAGACCAAGCTTGCCTACGGCATCGTTAATCTCAATGAGTCACAGTAAGATTATGGTACCACCAGGAAGTTTAGTCGGTTCTTCAAAATCAGTGGCTACGGCACTCGCGCCTAATGCGGTTCCCACGGCATGCGATTTATTGGATAACTTTACTGTGAGCAATGTTTGTCAATGGCTGCTTCGCCCGGATGTTGTGGCCTCCTTAGCTAAAAATTATCGATCTCATGGTCCGTTGATTCAGCATATTATGCTACAGCCACATTTATTGAATATTCTCATTCAGGCATTGAAACAATTAGAAATTTCAGACTGCCGCGAGGATATATTACAGAAGATTTATAAACTACGTTTCAATGATATTATCGTAACATCATATATATCTCGTGGAGATAGCATTATACATCTGGCGGCGATTAATAACTGCATGTCGCTGATTGAGTTATTTGATGCCCGAGGGTTTGAGTTACATATAAGCAATCAGCATGGAATAACTCCATTATATTTTGCGTTGATTCATCAGAATATTGATGTAGTTAAAGGATTAATTGCGAGTGGTGCCGATTTAAAAATGGCGTTATATCCAGAACTTGAGGAATTGACTCCTGACTATTTGGCGGTGAACTATGCAGACCCTGTATTAATGTCTGCTATGGTCGGCACAACGATCTCAGAGTACTGGGCCAGCTGGCCGCCATTAATGTATTTTGCTCGAGGGATTGAGTCAGGAAGCCTTAGATCATTGAAAGATTTACTGAAAGACCCAACATGTGATGTGAATCAGGTTTTTGGAGAAAATTCTGTAACGGCACTTTTGGTTGCCGTTCAGCATAATAATTACCCGGCAGTAAGCGAACTGATAAGTGCTGGTGCTAGGTTGAATCATACTATGAAGAATGGTTTTTCTGCGTTAATGCTCGCAGCGCAATTTGGATATGAACCGATACTCAGAAAATTGTTGGAGTATGGTGTAGATGTTGATGTTCAGTCATCTACAGGTTGTACTGCATTAATAATTGCAGCCAGTTATGGCCAGATTGGCTCAGTGCGCCAGTTACTTGATGCTCATGCATCAATTGATTTAGGTTGTAATGTAGGTTTAGAGACTGCAATTGAATTAGCACGTAAGCGCAATTTTCCAGAGATTGTATCTTTACTGAGCTTAGCGGAGCAGCACCAATTATATGTAGGGCACTTGATGTGCGATTTTACAGCACCTAAGTTACACGCGTTTGTTAAAACTCTTCCACATTCTATATCTTTTTTATTTAAACCCATAAAAAATGGGCTAGCCAAAAAAATTCCCGAGGCATCAAAAAAAATATTTTTGGATATTATTTTAGAACGTCCTGAGTATTGCAGAATTTTTTGTGGGTTTTTAACAGCAAACCCAAAGTATTTAGTGCTTATTGCTAATCTATTAGATTCACATGTGAATTTTATGCGACACAATATTAACGCATATGGATCTATTGAATTAATGGAATGCTTGATTGCCTGTCCGTTATCCAAGCAGATAGTGAATAATTCTAAATTTTTATTTAAAGCGATACAAAAAAAATCCCTGGATGTTGTCAGACTTATTGTTTCTAACGGGGTTGATATAGATGTAGTGCAAGCAGGAGAAAGGCGTGTTTCAACACTAGAGCTTGCGATTGAAACATCTCATCTGGGGATTGTTTGCTTTTTATTAAGCGCGGGTGCAAGCAAGGTTATCAACCGTGTCTGTGCATCCGGAACATATCCATTAAGGCTAGCTATAAGCCGCAAGATGGAGTTGATTGCCTTGGCTTTGATCAGATCGGGTGCAGATGTGAATCAGGCCGATCTGATCACTGGAGTTTCTCCTTTGATGCTAGCGGTTAGCATGCAACTGAGTGACAAATTAGTTCAGACGTTACTAGACCATGGAGCTGATGTGCTCCATCAGACAACAACTGGCCAGAACGTACAGGCTATTGCCGGGGAGTGCGGGAGTAGCCCTTCAATAGTCAGTTTATTAGAGCATGCTGTAGCGCTCCAAGCTGCAGAGGTCAGCCGATACAAGAATTTTTTATAGGCTGAAATGTACCCTTGATTGAAGCTTATTGTCTCATAGTGTAAAATCAGCTTTGTATTTTTTACTTTCTCTATTCTCATCGGCTGTTTGAAAAAAACCAAACGGGTATTTTGTAACTAAGCCCAACGCCAGGAGTTCCTTAGTATGTGATGTATTATCAGTGCGAAATTCGTCGAAGAACATTTCTTCAAAAGTTCTGTTATTTAAGAAAGCATCCTGTATTACTTTACTTCGGTCCGGATTGGTTGATTGTGAGATATTATCAAGTATCTGATTTTTTATTCTTTCCTCATGCGCTTGATGCTCTGGATAATATTCGAGAATCTCAATTAAAGCCCGTATATTTAACTCATTAAGCGGGATCTGCTTTTTTCTGCATATGTTAAGTTTATGTACTAGTTCTGGAGTTAAATACCCATCATTTATTTGCTCTGGATTTAGATGTTGTTCTAAACAAAACAAGGTTCGGATAGTATCAATCGTTAGCGGAAATTCATCATGCTCATCGTCCCATAGTTGCTCAAACTGCGCAAACATTACTGCGGACATGAATTTTTCGGATGCAAAAGAACCCCGTTGAAATGCTTGATCTAAATCAACACAAATGATTTTATCTTGATAACTTAAAAAGTTACCTTGTATGGTTGCATCTGCGATTATATTTCTACTTGAACGATAAATATCTAAAACTTTACGCGCAATCTGTGCATCTGAAGCTTGAGTGTTACCTAAGTACGGTATAAGACAACCAGGTTTATGCAGTTGCATCAGCTCAATTATACGATATTCTAGATGTTTTGGAAGTCCAGCATGTTCATTAATGTGTTTTAAGTACTGGGCTTTCATTTTCGCACTTATGATTGCATCGATTAACTTGGTTTCCACAGCACCTGCGTTTAAATAGGTTGCATAGATTTCTGACGATCTGTTTGAATGTAAGTAAATGACTCCGTCGATCATTGAGGCTGTCGTTAAATCATCGATTATTTGTACCGTATGACCTTTATATGGAACCAAAGGTAGATCAGGATTGATTGTTAGCCATTTACGTGCAAAACGTCTAGAATCATTCAGATGGTCACCGCCGATTGTTGCTTTTCCTATTGGGAATTTAGCAACCCAACGACCAACATGTCCCTGAATAGTTGTGATGAATGTTGATAAGTAAGCAATATTATATTCTCCCTTGCCCAATAAGAACCAATCGCCGTCTTTACTCGTTAGAACTGGCATAATACAACTGTACTCCATTAAACTTTGCTAATGCTGCTGAAATGAGCGTCTAATTTGCCAGGCGCACTGGATGATGCGCAATTATAGCATATAGCGCTCGAATATAACCTGTTTTTACGGACTTTTTCTCTGAACATGTGTAGCAATAATTAACAGCTCAACATAAATCACGACGTTATTTTGACTCGAATGTTTACATTACGAGCAATTTCATGTATGATCTATAGTTATTGAAAATCCTACTTAATTCAGAACTACGTAATAGGGATCGTTAAGTGTTAGCACCATATGAACGTAGTAGCGTTTATTTGCTTAATCATTGGGGAGTTTAATATGTGGTTACTAGCTTTAGCTAATTTAAATCTAGCTTGTAAACTTTGGTACTATAAGTTGTCTCAGCCAGCCACAACACATAGAACTGCCTTTTGTACATCCGCCCTCGTTGATAGTGATGAGTGGGTACATATAACGCGCAAAGCAGATCGTAATCTAGACGCAGAATTAAATGCTGTATTGATTAATATAGATCAAGCGTCTGAAAAAGAACTCCAAGTAATAAAAATCTCAGCAGACACTGAGAAATTAGCAAAAGTTTATGCCTATGCTCTTGCTGTGCCTGAGAGCGAAGCTGCTGATACAGCGATTGCTGCTCGAGCACGTCTTCAAGACCAAGGTTATAAAGTCCAGAATTTGGGTTCTGAGCTGACACGATCAAGCGGTATTTTTCTATTTGCCTTGTGTAAGCCCGGGCAGATTACAGTGCTATGTCGGGGCACACAAGGGGATGCCAGCATCATTGCTGATTTGGATCCAACGGCCCCCGGAGCAAGTGTTATGCATCAGGATAAGAAAAATATTTTATCCGAACTAAATCAACTTTGCACGGAATTCGCGGCATGTAAAATTGTTGTGACTGGTCATAGCTTAGGTGGTGCTCTAGCGCAAATTCTTACACAAGAGCTCTTGTCAGTAAAGCTTAATACACTCAAGCATTCATCAGAATACCCCGAACTAGGTGGGATTACTGGTATCACCACGATTGTTTATCAATCTGCTGGAGTATCGGTCGCAATGGCAGAAAAAGTTGAAGAAGATGCGGTATCAATTCAAAAATTAGTTCCACAGTTTAATATCACTTTTGTAGCGCATGTAAATACAGGAGATTTAGTTTCTAAGACAGGACCTTACCTTTTTTCAAATACAGCTACAACAGCTACTGTAGCATTGATGCGCGTGCCAAAGCCGTCGGCACGTCTTACCTTAAGCGATTGTTTAAGCGTGTGTTGCGCTGGAATTACTGCTGGCCCATATGGCTTTTTGGGCATGTTGTTTCTGAATGGAGTTAGTCGACAAGTACAGGCTACGGTAGCGGCTCACACCAGCCCTTTTCATCATGATGCACAGTGGGGAAGTATTACAACACCATATAGCATGTTATTTAATAGCGATCTGTATGCTGCAGGAGATATTCGAAAAGTTTTTGCGCGAGATTTGATAAGTAGCATTCCTCGTGCGCATGCTGTGAAAGCAACGCTGCACAGTGAGCTTCGCGCTATAAACAACGAAGATTTACGCCATGCTAGTCAGTGTGCGATGGCTGTAGTTTGCACGATAAAAATACTTGCGAACGGGTGTCTCGCGCTTCAGATAAGTCCTCTACATGCTCTAGCCGTAGGGGTGTGTAATCTGGACGAATTACGCGCGGCAATAGCAACGATTGATAGGTCAAGCTCGACTGCAATAAAGTGCGGTGAGGCTGTATGCGATGCAGTTGCAGGTACGTATAAGTTGATTCAAAAAACGGCGGACAACAGCCATTCTTCAGGTGTGGATTCAAGTCCCGCCAAACCAAACAATGGTCCATAGGGTCAAGATTTGGCGGGGTTTGGAGAAGATGGGGGGGTATTATCAGGCTTATCTTGATTGTTGGCTGATTTTAAAAGCTTGGTTAACGAAGCCGATACTTCGCCTTCTAAAATACACTTTCATTGCTGAATGAAGCGCAGAAGTTGAGAGGTTA
>CANNIJ010000087.1 GCA_947505025.1 Legionellaceae bacterium
GACTAATGGCTTGTGATGCTGGCCGACGTTTATTTTTTATCAGTTGCGGGATCAGGTAGATTAGGAAAAAAAATCTGGCGGTGTAGCCAAGTATATTCGTTGTTTCTACTGATATCTGCTGGTGTAGTGATGTGAAAAAGATCCAGGTAATTATAATCGCTGCAAATAGCATTAATATGTGACTGATCAATTTAAGTATTTGTTTTTGTTGTTTGTGATGATTAATTAACTGAAGATGTTGTATTAATAGCAAAAATATTCCAACTATAGATACGGTTTTATATTGCCAGGGTAGACACTTAGAGTACCCATAAAACAAATCGAGCAAATAGCCGCAAAATAAGCTTAAATGCATACCGCCGCTCAGACTTGCAAGATGTATTTTGCATCGATTATGTATGATTTGTGGCAGGTAAACCATCAAATATAGTATAAATGATGCGTTTAGCGTAAATTGACCCAAATATAATGTTGTTATATGCATTTTTTACCTAAAGCCCTTGTATAAACGGGCTCTAATAATAGTTTATAACTTATGACTCGGCTGGAATTAGAACGGGATGTCGTCGTTCAGCTCATCAAATGCATTTTGCATTGGGTTTGATGCAGTGTCTTTTTTAGCCGGTTGATCGTATTGAGCGGCTGGGCTGCTTGCGTATGCACCGCTTTTGCTGTCCAGCATTTGCACTTCTGATGCAATGATCTCAGTCATATATCGATCTTGCCCTTGAGGGTCTTGCCATTTACGCGTACGTAAACTGCCTTCGATGTAGATTTTTGAGCCTTTTTTTACATATTCGCCGACAATTTCGCCCAAGCGATTAAAGCAAACAACGCGATGCCATTCGGTACGCTCTTGTTTTTCGCCAGTTTGTTTATCTTTCCAACTATCACTAGTTGCAACTGATATATTAGTTACAGCTGATCCGTTGGGTAAAGCGCGAACTTCAGGTTCGCCTCCAACATTTCCAACTAATATGACCTTATTTATTCCGCGTGCCATGAGATTCTCCGTGATGCGATTATTAGACAATGTATAAATGCGGCCACCATACGTTGGTTTATTAGCTGCGCGCATAAAATTATACCTGATAAATATCAGAGTGACTATCATTCGAATAACATATCTCGGTGCTGATTTATTTAAATGGCTCGGCCCTGTACATCCAAGTGGAAGTTGATGCATTTAAACACCTAGTGTGTTATTATTGAATACTACATCTGATAGTTGAGGGCTTTAAGTGCGTACAATTAATGCCGAGTTTAATTTCATTGGCAACCCAAGTGAATTAAAAGAGATTTTTAAGAAGTTACCACGAGGTAATTTAAGTTACTATAATTCCAATTCTGTTGATTTATTTCAAGAGGCATGTCGCCTGGCAAAGTTTCATGCATACAAAAAACCCTTACCGTCTGTAGATGGCTTGTTAGGCGCTGCTCATGTGTTATCACTGGATTTGGATCGCTTTAAACATAGATTAAATCAGACTGACCAGCATTACACCATTGATTTAGATCAAAATATTCGTGTATATGAAGCAACGCTAGAAGCATTTTTTGCTAATTATCAAGAGCATAAAAATTCATATGTGAGCACTGTTGTTAACGCAACTAATGAAAAATTAAAAAGTGCGCTTAATAAATTTAAGCAGAGCTTACTAGTTGGGCCGGCCCCGGACTTATTACTATCAGCACAAGATCGAGACTCAAAGGTTTATTCTCTGGGTAGGTTCTTAAACAATCAAACTGCCTTGTTATGTGAAATGTTAGATAAAATAGTACGTGTGCCTGAATTTGGTAATACAGCGGTATTGGATCAATTTAGTTTAAGTGAAGTTCCAAAAGCATTTGCCGATGCTGCGCGTCAGATTCGTCGTCAAAACAGTTGGGCTTATAAACAATTTGTCAACACTAGAGCTCCAGTAACTCAGCTTGAATTGGAGTTTATTCAACAGATAAATTTAAAATCTTTTGATCCTAATATGAGCGTAGCAAAAGCGGCTGAGATGTATCATTATTGTCTTGACACCCCGCTTAAGCGTAAAAAGTTTTGGTCTAATTTACCTCAAATAAGTATTCATAGTTATTTTGAGTCGTTAGAATCTTTAAGTCATGAGAATGGTCTGGACAATCTGGCTAATCGTCTGATGTACGCCGGTTTAATCTTGTCATCTCCGATTTTATTATTACCTTTTTGTGTTGAGCTAATCGGTTTTGGTTTGGTTTTTGGATTGACAGCAGTAGCGTATAGCATCGATGTGGCACGTCTTTGTGTGCAGTTGATTATGCTTTGTTCGATAATCCCGTTGATTATCTCTATATTTGATCCAAAGATCGCTGAATCTATTATGACCTTTGGTGGTTTGTTCGCAAAATCTTTGTTGTTTTGCGTACAAGATATTCTCAGGGAGCACGCACTTTCTGAGATTGATCTTGACGAAGTTGAAATAAATAAATTGAGAGTAGCCGCAAACAAACCGGATAATTTGGTGTTTTTAAATAATCCAGATATGATTTTGAGATTGCTTGCTCAGTTGCCGTTATTGTTTAATTGGATTTTGACAAAAAGTACTGATGATCCAATGATCAATCTAGATTCTGTAGTTAAAGATATACTGAGTGATCCCCGAAGTCCTAAACCTATTATCCTGAGTAATCCTAAGCCACAGGAGCCTTTAAGAGTTGGACGTTCACCGGTTAAAGCGGTGAATGAGATATTTTTGGGTTTAAGTGATGATCTTATTGGAGTGTTTAGGCAAAATCATCCGCTTCCCAGTACCTTGGGTTATGCTATTTCTTTTATGACTCTGGGTTTTCATTTGTTGCCGGCTAGTGTAATTGCGCAAATGCATGCAAAAAGCTTGGTTGCCGCGTTGCAAATTTCTGCTGATTGGTTTGCAAAAAGTTTTATGGGTCATGGGCATCTGGTAGCTGATCCGGCAAATGAATTTTTTGCAGTGTTACTACAATGGAAAGGTATCTGTGTAATTCCAGAATTTATGGTTAATTTGACGGATGAATCTAGAGGTATGCTGGTTAATACAATAGAGTTTTTTGAGTGGTATTTTACTAGCTTATTAGTTGGCATGGGATCTGGATATGCGTTGGGCATGTTACCAATCATACAGTCTGAGTTTGCGATATTAATTAATCTTTTGATTGAAGAAGCTAAGATCGCGCAATCAGGCATTGTACCGTTTACGGCGATTGAGTATTCTTTTATTATGGGTAAATTAGCTTTTTTATTTTACACTCTTGTAGAGCATAGTTCTTTAAATATGGCTTCGGTCATAGTCCCAGCGTCGAGTGCGGATCCTAATATAGATTACCTAACCGCGTTAAGTTCTGAGTCATTAGACATCCATATTAATAAGCTGTCATTAAATGATCGCAAAATAATTTATACTCTGCTGTTAAACAAATTCCCTGAACCAAAATATCTAAATCTAACCGATGCATTTTTTAACCGTTATGTGCGTGCAGACTATCCTGCATTATTCAGATTGCCTGTGGGTTGTTGTTATATTGTTTTCGCTCCTTTAAGAGAGCTGTATAGATTTATTGTGTTATCAATATATCCACAAGATCGTGCCTTACAAACATCCATCAGAATGGAGCGTGCAGTTGATCGCGTTCTGTTTGACGATTGGTTTGGAGTTTTTGGTAGGATAGGCTTCCAGTTTGTACAGATGTGCTTACAGACTATAGTGATGTTGTTTGTTCTTCCGTTAGTGGTTGTCTATGGGGTCCTGGGAGTTCTACCCTGGTTGGCGGGTGGATATAAAGAATATAATCCAATTCAGTTTGGGCAGTTAATCGAATTTTATTTGACTTTTTGGCATCCAGAGAATTGGAGTTATGCAAGTACGGCTCAGGCTGCACATATAGGCTGTAATTATAGTGATGTAGCTGCAATTGCCAAGAATCTTGCTGAGAATAATGATCGCAATCCGGTAACTGATGTCGTGAATCAGATGCTAGAGACAGTTGAAATCAGACTAACATCCGGGATATGATGCGGTACACTTAATCTGAGTTTGACTTATGTTAGAAAGCGATCGCTTGGTCAGTGTGTCTGGGTTACCTGCTGAGGTAGCATTAGATCGTGCTATTCGTCCATTATCTTTGGATGAATACATTGGGCAATCGGCAGTGCGGTCTCAGATGCGGATATTTATTGATGCGGCTAAACAGCGGGAAGAAGCGTTAGATCATGTTTTGATCTTTGGTCCACCTGGATTAGGTAAGACCACCCTGGCTAGTATTATTGCCCATGAAATGGGGGTTAATTTAAGGCAAACATCTGGCCCTGTTTTGGAGAGACCAGGTGATGTAGCAGCCATGTTAACCAACTTGCAAGCTAATGACGTATTGTTTATTGATGAAATTCATCGACTAAGTCCTGTGGTCGAGGAGATTTTATATCCAGCCATGGAAGATTATAAACTTGATATTTTAATAGGCGAAGGACCATCTGCACGCTCGATTAAATTAGAACTGCCGCCATTCACGCTAATTGGCGCTACTACACGTGCGGGTTCCTTGACTTCGCCATTACGTGACCGTTTTGGTATAGTACAAAGATTAGAATTTTATTCAGTCCAGGAGCTTACTCATATTGTCTCGCGATCGGCGCGGTTGCTGGGAGTTGAAACTGATCCGGCTGGTGCTTTACACATTGCCCGCCGTTCACGTGGAACGCCTAGAATTGCAAATCGATTATTACGGCGTGTGCGTGACTATGCTCAAGTACGTGGTGATGGTTTAATTACAGCGGAGAGTGCGGATCTAGCATTGACGTTACTTAACGTTGATCCATTAGGTCTAGATATGATGGATCGTAAATTATTGCTTGCTCTAATTGATCGTTTTGAAGGTGGGCCGGTGGGCGTAGAAAGTATTGCTGCAGCGATAGGTGAGGAGCGTAGTACTATTGAGGACGTTGTCGAGCCTTTTTTGATTCAGCAGGGTTTTTTAATGCGCACTGCGCGTGGTCGTCAGGCAACTGCTATGGCGTATCAACATTTTGGTCTTGTGGCAAGCTAACAGGAGGATAACCAATGGCACATCATGCCAGTGTTTTAACATATTTTATGCAGGCCGGATTGATTGTAAAATTAGTGATGTTTATGCTAATGGCAACATCGGTTGTATCTTGGACGTTGATCATGCAGCGTGCTTGGTTTTTTAAGACTAAACGTCAACAATATGATGCTTTTTGTCGACGCTTTTGGGGTAGTACGGATTTAAGTAAATTATTTGCGGACATAGATAGTAATGTCGAGCATCGGCATGGTTTAGCTGCAATTTTTCATGCTGGATTTAAAGAGTTCACACGTGTGCGCACACATGATGTATTGGCGCTAGAGCCGATTCAACGTGTAATGCAAATACATCATGCTAAAGAGGCTGAATTATTGGAACAGCATTTACCGTTATTTGCTTCGGTGGGATCTTTGTCGCCATATGTTGGACTGTTCGGTACTGTTTGGGGCATCATGACTTCATTCCAGGCTCTAGGACAAGCCCAGCAGGCAACGATTGCCATGGTTGCACCGGGTATATCCGAAGCGTTAGTCGCCACTGCCATGGGTTTATTTACGGCTATTCCTGCAGTGATTGCATTTAACCGTTATAGCACTCGTGCAAATAGGTTGCTGGATCGTTATGACTTATTTCAGGAAGAATTTGTTGCCTTAATCCAAGAACAAACATCTTGAAAATTATCTCTGAGATTGCCTAATGTTAAAAAGAAAAACAAAGCGCTCTGCGCCAATAGCGGAAATTAATGTGGTGCCTTATATTGACGTGATGTTAGTGCTTTTAGTGATATTTATGATCACTGCACCGATGTTAACACAAGGTGTCACGGTTGATTTACCCAAAGCCATTAGTGAGTCAGTCAAAAGCTCTGATCGTGAGCCGGTTATTTTATCAGTCAATCA
>CANNIJ010000088.1 GCA_947505025.1 Legionellaceae bacterium
AAGACAGGTATTGTCTAACATTGGTATATCTATGAATTTTCCAATTATACAAGGTGGTTTGGTTGTCAGCCAAACCAGACAAGCTGAATATAACTATCAAACCAGCAGTCAACAATTAGAAAAGGTTTATCGTGGATTAGTGGTGGGTGGAAAAATTGCTTTTAATAATGTGATTGCTGGAATTCAAAAGGTAAAAGCCGATCGTAAAACTGTATTCTCACAACAAGCTAGTTTGGATAGTGTCAATGATCAATATTTGGCTGGAACTAGAACCATGACAGACGTAGTCCTGGCTCAACGTAACCTGTATGAAGCACAAGAGCAATTAGCCAAGGACCAGTATAATGTCATTAATGCCACATTAAAACTCAAATATGTGGCTGGTACTTTGACTGTGGATGATTTAGAGGAAGTAAATGCCTGGTTGAATACAAAAAATAAAATTGCTAGAGCTCATTGAGTGTCTGGAGGGTTATGTAGGCTGCGGTACTAAACACAAGTTTTACTACCGCAGGCAAATGACCAGTAAATTACTTACAGCCTCTACCATAGCCAATTATGTAATTATCATTTTTAAAGGATTTATAGAATCTTGATTTGCATGTTGATTGGCCAACCTTTGGATCAGAAATTTCATATTGCCCATGTTTCATGACCTCACTAACAATTTTAGGGTCAAGATCTTTGTCTGCGAGTACTTTGTGTGAGGTGAATAATCTTACATAACCACCACTACCGTTCTTACCAAATAGACTAGCATTATGGTCGCCTTTGTGAAATGACGAGAATAATTTGCTTAGTTTGGAGTTAATCTTATCCACAGATTTCTCCATCGCAGAGTCTGCACATGCTATGTTTAACCCAGCTGCCAATGTAATCAACAGAGCCAGCTTATTTATTCCCTTGAAATGTGTCATTTTTATCCTCCAAATGGATTTTATTAATAAAACAGAAAAAATTCTATCACTAGTATTTATAGCACATAATTGGAACTAACAATCTAATCACCCGCGTACCCCCTCACTGCAATGGATTTTTAAGTCCAATTATTTGATTAAATATTAGTCGTAAACTACAATATAAGAACCAATATGGCAAAAAAAGGATTAAAATATGAAACGTAAATTTATTGCAGGTTTTATCGTCTGCGGCATATTATTACTCACGGGTTGTTGTACCGATCAATTTTCTTGTGGCAACGTCAGCATGAACTATGTTGTGGCTACACCATCATGCTCAAGTTGTAATACATGTAGTACCTGCGGATACGACAGTAGTTATACTTATAGCGGATGGTATTAGGTTACGGTTACAATTCACCCGACCAAGCCGGGCTTATTTGGATGAATTGTAGCTGACAAATAACTGAGCAACTGATTTACTACAAAAGTAAGATATTACATGGTGCGCGCGTAACCAAAGTATGTGCGCTACTTTCAAACCAAGCTGGAATGTTATGCGCTGTATGATGGCCTATAATCAATAGCTCGGCTGCCAAAGATTGAAGTTTGAGTAACACATGCTGTTGAATCGACCCTATTTCCACAAACTGATTATCTAATGGGATATCTAAGGCTTCCCCAAGTGCTGCCATTACAGCTTGTGCATCCACTTTTAGCGATACCGGTCGGTCAAACTCTGCAAACCCTAAGCCCTGAGCCAGCTGTAAACTTGCGGGTAACTCAATCACATGCAACAAGTACAGTTTAGCCTTAAAATGACGGGCAAAATCAGCGGCTTTCTCACATATGCTATAATGTTCGGAACTTAAATCAGTGGCATGTAATATTACATTATACATTTTCCTGGCTCCAGATCTCTGACCATGCTATCTATAGTGTAGTGTATTTTCCAAAACTATCGTATGTAAATAGTTGCGGCGCAATTTCCATCAATGGTTGCAATACGAAATCACGTTGCAACAAATGTGGATGAGGTATAATTAATTCAGATTTGTTGATAACCAGATCACCGTACAATAAAATATCCAAATCAATCGTACGCGGTCCCCACTTTATTTTTCTTGCGCGCAACTGATTATGCTCAATCAATTGCAGATATTTAAGTAATTTTTCCGGCGCCAGTGCTGTGTGCAGCTCAACCACCATATTACAAAATCCTGGTTGAGCGGTAAAGCCCCAAGGGGGTGAACAATAAACGCTGGATTTTTTGTTAATAACAGTACGCGGTAATGCTGATAAACCACGCACTGCTAGAATTAGTTGCCGGCGTGGAACATTTAGATTGCTGCCTAATCCTATATAACATAAGTTCAACGTGCCACCTTAATCGTCTTCTTGCTTAGTTCTTTGATCATTTTAACCTGCTGCGATTCGGGTACATCCTGAAATATAGTCCACCAATCAGCTAAAGCCAACATCTCATTATCCACTAATGCACGCAATGCAAGAAAGTCATATGCTGCACGAAAGCGTGGATGAGTCAATAATTGGTACGCTCTGGTTCCGGTGCGTTTGTGAAAACGAAATTGTAATAACCAAATTTCACGAATAATTTGCGTGAAGCGCTTAGGAATACTCACGATTTTATTTTGCTGAGTAATGACATGTGACATGGCTTGTTCTAATGCCGGCAAAGGATCCATCCCATCAGCTTTTAAGGCTAGCATATTCGACAGCACAGGAAACCAAAGCAACGCTGCATAAATAAATGCAGGTGTTACTGGCTGATCTGCTTGAATACGCTTATCTGTGCTGGCCAAAGTTAAGTTCAATAATGCATATACTGGATATTGTTCCACGACTGCCTGTGTCTGAGGAAACAAATGCGCAAACAAACCATATTCAACTAATAATTCTTGTACGCGCAAGCCATGACCAGACTGATAAAGTTTAATCATTTCGTCAAATAAACGCGAACCCGACACATGTAAAATCAAATGATTTAATGTGTGTATTGGATCTGAGGTCTCGGGTGTTAATTGAAAATCTAATTTTGCGCAAAAACGCACGGCACGTAACATTCGTACAGGATCTTCCTGGTAACGTTTTGCTGGTTCACCAATCATACGTAACAATCCGCTACTGATGTCAGTCAAACCTCCAGTTAGATCAACTATCGCTTCGTCAGCTTCACAGTAATATAATGCATTAACTGTAAAATCACGTCGCCAAGCATCATCCTCTAAAGTTCCATAAACATTATCTCGAATCAACATGCCATGTTCATTAGTTTGTTGATTGACATCCACCGCGGCATGACCACGGAAAGTGCTCACTTCGATGATTTCTCGATGATACAGAATATGCGCCAATTTAAAGCGTCGACCAATTATGCGTGCGTTCCGGAACAAGCGTCGAATTTGCTGTGGTGTTGCATCGGTCGAAACATCAAAATCCTTGGGAGCTTTACCTAACAATAAATCTCGTACCCCGCCACCAACCAAGTATGCTTGAAACCCAGCTTGATGTAAGCCTGTCAAAACATTTAATGCATTTGTACTAATGTCTGCTTTTGAAATAGAATGCTGATTACCTGGAATCACATGGCTTGGATTGACTATTTGATGACGATGCTTGGGTTTTCGCAACAATTTTTTTATAAAATTAATGATGGTTTTCGCCTGTTAATGACTATGATAGTAATGGATGATAACGAAATTTACCCTTAAAAGGTAGATCATATGTATCCTTTATTCGGAGAATAATCACATGATGTGGTTAAATGATATATCTGGACTGCTAGCCTTGATAGCCTTAGAAATTGTCCTGGGTATAGATAATTTAATTTTCCTTGCAGTTTTTGTAGATAAATTGCCGGCTAGCAAACGTGTGCGTGCACGTGCTATGGGTTTAACCATGGCATGGATCATGCGCTTGGCCCTACTGGCATCCACTTTATGGATGATCAAATGGACGCACCCTATACTTATTATGGCAAATCTATCTTTTTCACTACGGGATTTATTATTCATTCTGGGCGGATTCTTTTTAATTGCTAAAGCTACACAAGAAATTCATAATGAAGTCGAACCCACTAAAACAAAAAAAATATCATCTGTAAAAGCATCTAACTTATTTTATCTTGTAGTTATGCAAATTGCAGTCATGGATCTGATTTTTTCATTTGATAGTGTTTTAACCGCAATTGGATTAACTAACAATATTTATGTGATGTTTTGTTCGATTACACTTGCTATATTAGTGATGTTATATGCCAGTGAGAGTGTGGGAAATTTCATTGCCCGCCACCCTACCGTCAAAATGTTAGCCTTAAGTTTTTTAATTTTAATTGGAACTCTATTAGTTGCTGATGGATTATCTTTTCATGTACCGCGAGGTTACTTATACTTTGCCATGGGATTTGCATTTAGTGTGGAATCTTTAAATCTATTAAAACATGCACGCCGTCACAAGGACAAATAGTATGCCCGGATTAATCTGTAAAGCGTTACATATAATTGCAATGGTGGCATGGTTTGCCGGGTTATTTTATTTACCACGCCTGTTTGTGTATCATGCGCTCGCAGTGGATACAATCAGCATAAACCGCTTTAAAACCATGGAGTATCGGCTATATTATGCTATCTCATGGCCCGCAGCGGTTTTAACCACATTTTTTGGTCTAGGGCTAATGAGTGCAAATTTTGCTTATTACTCAAACTCAGGCTGGATGCGTGCTAAATTAATCCTAGTTACCATCTTGTGGGGATATCATCTTTCCTGTGGTCATTTTGTGCGTGCCTTTGCTGGTGACAAGAACGATCGCAGCGCGAAATTTTATCGCTTCTACAACGAAATTCCCACGCTGCTCTTGATTGGCATAGTTATGTTGGTGATTATAACACCGCGTTTTTAAACGCCAAAGTACTAGAGCGTGTTGACAATTACTCGCCAACGCTCGAGTGCCGCAGCCATATAATTAACTACAAGTAGAAACATAAACAACTTTGAATGCTTCTCTAGCCTTATTGTAGCGAAATGGTATGGATAAGACCTGACTGCTCGGTGTGATTTATCGTTTATTGGCACCAATGCGCCCTAGATGTAAAATTGACAAAAATTGATTCTAGGCCTATATATATTTATATAGGCAGAAATACTCACAAAAAAAACAAAATTAGGCCTATAAGCCCCAAGGAAATTACACTTTAAGACCACTGCAAAGTTGTTTGATAGACGGTGAATATATCAGCAGTTGATATAACGGACTATTAAAGAGTTGTAGTCTAGTCATTTAAAAAATATCCCTGGATTTGAATCCAATTCCGCATAAAACTCAAATGGGTGGATTTTCGGAGAATCAAAATGAAGACTTTATCGCAAATTATTATACTTAGTGCAATGTGCTTATACTGCATAAGTGCATCTTCAGCTACGTGTCCCTGCGCCTCTTCGGATGCGGCTTGTATAGAAGAGGCGACACTGAGCACCGGAGCTTGCTGCATACCATCAGCAAGTTATCCAGACGGCTGTTGTGGAGATGGCTGCCCAGGATAATATGGCACCGGCACGCTGGCGGTGGGGAGCAGTTGTCAAAACGCCCTAGTATGGAGCATGTCCTGGGGTACGGGGGAAAGGTATAATATCCCTCAAGTTACTAACACCAGTGACATAGCTGTACGCCTGTTTTTGGAAACGGAGGCAGATAAAGGTCATGGTCGAATTGAACTCCGCAAGTGCATTGCGAGCAGTCAGATTGACTGGCTAAAGCAAAAACCAGAATGGGCTCGATCTGGTAGATCCTAAGTATTGCCATCGACAAGGTTCAATGGTAGCGTGCAATCCACACAATGGAACGTGAAGCACCCAACCTATGTCACACCAGCACCTGGCAACAACCGGGGCAGTGGCGCGCGAAGCTATGGAGCACACGCGCCATCAGCCTGAAAAAACCTTGTTATATCAGGTTATCGAAGAACATTACCCTGAATTTTTAT
>CANNIJ010000089.1 GCA_947505025.1 Legionellaceae bacterium
TGAAACCAAGACCAGTCAAGATGACGTTAAGGGTGTTGCAGTACGTCATACGCATCGTGAGGAGCGAGTTATCAGTGCACCGGTAATTCAAAGTGCATTGGGCAGCAATTTTCAAATCACTGGAATATCTGACAGTCAAGAGGCAAAAAATCTAGCACTGTTATTACGTACAGGAGCTCTGCCAGCAGCGATTTACCCTGTAGAGGAGCGAACTGTTGGACCAACCCTTGGGCGCGAGAATATTCAGCGTGGTATGCTCTCATTAGCTGTAGGGATGGGCCTAATTCTAGTTTTAATGATGATTTATTATCGTTTTTTTGGGGTTGTGGCGAACGTTGCATTATTACTGAATTTAGTTCTCTTGTGTTCTGTTTTATCGTTAATTGGTGCAACCTTAACCTTGCCAGGTATAGCCGGGATTGTATTAACCGTGGGTATGGCAGTGGATGCGAATGTTTTAATTTATGAGCGCATTCGAGAGGAGTTACGTCACGGACTTTCGGCGCAGGCGGCGATATTTTCGGGATATGAACGTGCATTTGCGACAATTTTAGATGCGAATGTCACTACATTTATTGTTGCATTGGTATTGTTTATGGTTGGGGCAGGGCCTGTAAGAGGTTTTGCCGTGACATTGTCGTTGGGATTACTGACGTCTATGCTCACAGGAGTTACGTTTACGCGTGCCATAGTTAATGCTGTTTATGGTGGTCGTCACGTTAATAAATTATCCATCGGTCTTTGAGCGAGGTTTTTCATGGAGTTGTTTAATCCTAATTCTAACATTGATTTTATGGGTGCACGCAGATGGACGGCGTTGTTATCCTCAGTGATTTTCTTGCTATCAATCACAGCCTTATGTGTGCACGGCTTGAAGTGGGGGCTGGATTTCACTGGTGGTACTCAGGTTGAGGTTAGTTATCCTGGATCGGCAGATTTACCTGCCATACGCGCAGATCTATCCAAAGCTGGATTCAAAGATGCTCAGGTAATTAGCTATGGAACATCACACGATGTACTAATTAGTATTTCTCCGAATGCGGCATTTGATCAGACTATTTTAGTTGAGCGTCTGATGGCAGCACTGCCAATGGCTAAAAAGCAGCAGGTAGAGTTTGTTGGTCCTCATGTAGGTAAAGAATTAGCTATGAAAGGAGCTATTGCAATCATAGTGGCTTTATTAGCGACGATGTTGTATATCGCCATACGTTTTGAGTTTCATTTAGCGGTAAGCTCTGCTGTAGCTCTAATTCATGATCCTGTCTTGGTCTTGGGCGTATTTGCATTTTTTGGGATTGATTTTGATCTCAAAGCTTTGGCTGGGTTATTGGCAGTGATAGGATACTCTTTAAATGACACGATCGTTGTATTTGATCGAGTACGTGAAAACTTTATTAATCTTCGTCGTTCTAGCTCACTAGAAATCATGAATTGCTCAATTAACCAAACATTATCCAGAACAATCATGACCTCAGCTTTGACGTTGTGTGTGGTTGTATCATTGTTTCTTTATGGCGGAGAATCAATGCACGGCTTCTCTCTGGCCTTGATATTAGGTATTGTTGTAGGCACATATTCATCAATTTATGTCGCAGGCGCAATGGCAGTTGCAATTGGCTTAGAGAAGCAGCATTTCTCCAAGAGAAAAAAGTCGGTTACAGATGATCGTCCATAACCGATTGTTCTGCTTGGCGTAATAAAACTTGCACCAGAAAATTTAACACAGCGGCCAAAGCACTTGCGGCAATTAGTATATAGAATATAGTAGTAAATGAGCCGGCATAGTGACTTTTTATATTTGTTGCAAGCAATTGATCTGTATCAATTGAAGTTAATCCAGCTAGTTTACCCGACAAATAAGCGCCGACACCCAATGAAACAAAAAAGATCCCCATCATAGTACTTACAGTTTTTCTGCTAGACAAAATGGTCACGGCGGATAAACCTACTGGTGACAGTAATAATTCAGCCATCGAAATAACCAGATAAGCTGGAATTAAGTATCCGGGTGAAATTAACGCGTTATTATTATTAGCGACGCTAATCCAAACAATCAAGCCGTAAGATACCGTTAAGCATAGCATCGACATTACAAACTTATTACTAGCATGGACGATTTGTTGAGTTACAGTATCGTACTGTTTAGGCGCACGCGACATAATTATACCAAAAACTATCATCCCAAAACTTTGCAAGCCTACGTAATAAGGTGGTGGAAAAGAAAAACCAAATAGTGTTGGCTTTACTGTGCGTAAGATAAATAAAGTTAATGAAGTAAACATTTGAAAATAAAAAGCCCAGAAAAGCACGGAAATCACACATAAGATCCCCAGTACTACAGTACGTCGAGCTTGAGCGGGTGATTCGCGCAGCGCACAGCGAACAAAATAAACAAATGCCCCGACTACAACTGACAACACAGCAATATCTGCAATATGCGGTGAAGTTAAAATATACATGGATGCAAACCACATACCTACCATTAAGGTAATAGCGATTAACGTATTTTTGAAGTTATGTTCGCTTTCCTGGTAGTCATTGATTGCATAACGAAATATACCAAATACAAATACACTTAAAGCAATCACCATACCCAGAGCGGCACTTATAAACGCTGCAGGCCATCCAAAATGTTGACTGATAATACTCGGTAACGTAGTTCCTAAAATAATCCCAATAGTCAATCCAATATAAAAAATCATAAATCCATTTTCACGATTGGGCGAGTTTTCAGGGTATGCGTTACCCAGCAAAGAAGAAATATTTGGCTTGAGCAAGCCATTACCGACAACTATACCGCTCAGAGCCAAGCACAAGCTGTGTTGTGAGTAAACTGAACTCAGAAACAGATAACTAGAAAATAAGGTAATAGATCCCAAGATAATTGAGGTTTTTTGCCCAAGCAGGTGATCAGCAATCCAGCCGCCGAGTAATGGTGAAAGATATGTCAGAGCCGTAAATGAACTGACGAGGATATAAATCTGATGATCTGGCCATTGAAAATGTAAGGCTAAGTATAAAGCGAGCAGGGTCTGCACCACATAAAACCCATATCGCTCCCACATTTCGGTAGCAAAGAAGATGCGCAGAACAGGGGGTTGGGCAAATGTCATCCAGAAACACCATATTTAACTAATATATTAGAGGATAACATAGGTTATATGGTGAATGGTTACAATGGTTGCGTTGTTTTTTTTATACAGTGGATTTGTATGCCAGTTATCACAGAATTTAAACCCATTTTTTTGTATAAAAAACCCATGTGATGCTCAATTTGATGTATGATGCTTTAATATTTGGGCTGATTTAATCCGAGTTATTTATGCAAAGTTCAGTAGAACTGCCAAGAACAGAATCCAGACATTCATTTTTCTTAAATCCAAGATTTCCTCAGGATATGGAGCGAGAGGTTGTGAGTTTTTTATCTACTCATGACAAAGTAGCTTTAGCAAGTTCTGCCACGGGAACTCGTGCTCTCGCCGCGCCAGAGATTCAACTAGATAGATTGTGTTTACTGGTGGTACAGGGAAAACAGGATCTGGCTGATGAATTATTAGCATCTAACTCACCTGCAATACAAAAGTTAATGTTAAGAACTAATACTTTTAAAGATCCCGCAGGAAGAGTTTTTACATGTAGTGCACCTGAATATGCTTATTGGGCCCTAGATACCAATATGTGTAAAATGTTATTCGCGCATATGGATGCATGCGGTCAAGCCGTAACACTAGCAAGATGTAGTAAAATTAAAACACTAGGGCTAACTTACAAGCAAAATGGTTTTACTTTTAGGCAATCGAAACACTTTGATTTTACTAGAATTATTTGTGCATTAGAAAAATATACAATTATATATGAACCGTGTTGTAAGAGCAAAAGCTGGACTGCAATACGGTCCGCTTGGCTCGCAATCGGACGTGCTCAATGCGATTTACCTGATCACGTAATACATGAATATTGTAGGTCTGATCGTTCTTTTTATTATAGGCGTGCAGCAGATGATGAACATTTGCCCAGAGAATCTGGTTTTCTAGACTGTAGAATTGGTGAGATAATTGAGCTATTGCCAAGAAAGGTTGGTTTAGGCGTTGATTTTGCAATTAATCGGGGGATATTAGGTATTGCGACGAATGGTCAACTGGCAGGTTTAGGGAGTCCAACCAGCTGGCTGATAAATATTGATTTAATTGCTATGAGACGACTATCAGACTTGCGACTGGATGATCGACTTGATTTAGAACGTATCCTGGCGCCTCATGAGTCATTCAATCTAAATTGCTAATTCAGGTGAGTACCCAATGGCCAGCGTGCGTTTACGTTAATTGCCAGACTTTGATCTGCTTCATCATTAAGTAAATGCAGACAGCCGGCATAAGCAACCATAGCTCCATTATCGGTACAATATTCTAGTTTTGGAAAAAATACTTGTCCATGAATTTTATTCATTAAGATATTTAAGGCATCTCGTAGAGATTTATTTGCACTCACCCCACCGGCGACCACCAATTTATGCAGATTTACCTCTACAAGTGCACGGCGACACTTTTCGACTAAAGTATCAATTACTGCAGACTGAAATGCGCTGGAAATAGCATGGCATGCATTATTATCCCGCATACTCTGATGCCAGACTGTGCTTGCATGAGTTTTTAATCCACTAAAACTAAAATTTAAACCGGGTTTTTGGGTCATTGGCCGTGGGAATGGAGCACAGACTGTGCGTAACTCTGGTGGGCATTGATCAGCATACTCGGCAAGTTTGGCACCGCCAGGGTAGGGGATCCCCATGAGCTTTGCTGTTTTATCAAAAGCTTCACCTACGGCATCATCCAATGTATCGCCGAGTAATTGATAATCACCCAAAGCACGCGCGTGCAGTAGTTGAGTGTGACCGCCCGAGACTAATAAAATTACAAATGGAAATGTTAAAGATGGATCATCAAGCTGTGCAGATAACACATGTGCTTCTAAATGATGTACAGCAATTGCCGGGATCCCTAATGCAAACGCCAGGCCCTTAGCAAAGCAGGCCCCGGTGAGTAGTGCTCCGATTAAACCAGGTCCAGCCGTATATGCAATGGCGTTTAATTGTTTTTTTTCTAAGTTCGCCAGACTGAGGACTTGTTCAACCAGGGGCAAGCATTGTTTAAGATGATCGCGTGAGGCTAATTCTGGAACAACGCCACCATAAGGCTGATGCATTTTTATTTGTGATGACAGCACATCCGCCAATAATCCATCTTTGCTATGATAAATAGCCACTCCAGTTTCGTCGCATGACGATTCTATACCTAATACATACATATAATTCTTCCTCATACTGCTATATGTGGTGAATTATACTTGACGTAAGGTGATCATGACACTAGAATTGGCTTTTTATAAAAGATAGTGTGCCAATGTGCGCATTATACCAACCGAGGAACACTGAATGCCCACCGTTCGCGTGAAAGAAGGCGAAAACCCAGAATACGCACTGCGTCGTTTTAAACGGTCATGTGAAAAAGCTGGATTATTAACAGAATTGCGTCGTCGTGAATTTTATGAGAAGCCAACGGCTGTGCGTAAAAGAAAACAAGCCGCAGCGGTGAAACGTCATCTTAAAAAATTATCTCGTGATGTAGTCGTTGGCGCTACAGGTCATCGTAGTCGTAAACGTACATGAGTCTAAAACTGCTTCTTCAAGAAGATATTAAGAATGCTATGCGTGCTGGAGATGGTTCTCTCCGGGACGTGTTGCGTTTGATTTCATCCGCGGTCAAGCAAATTGAGGTAGATGAAAGGATTGAAGTTGATGATACACGTATGTTGGCAGTTTTAGACAAAATGTCAAAACAGCGTCTAGAGTCCATTGCTCTTTTTAGTGCTGCCGGGCGCGCTGATCTGGTTGCAAAAGAA
>CANNIJ010000090.1 GCA_947505025.1 Legionellaceae bacterium
AAAAGCAAATATGAATCCAACAAACAAAATAAGTAAAAATGCAATCCCAAATAATCTCAAAAAACCTGATTGATAGGCATATATAAAAAAACTATACAGATATGAGTTTTGACTTCTAATCGTGGCGTATGATAATGGAGATGAATAGAAAGGGTTCGAGTAAGTTAAGTCCTTGTTTTTAAGGGCTACTTCTGAGCGACCAGTTAGCCCTACATCGACTGCACCACTAGATATACTTCTGATCAGATCATCATAATTACTGAATAGGTAGCTCCTGCTTTACTAATTATTAATTGTAAAATACTAATAAACACACCATCCGGTGTGTTTATATCAGTGTCTGTTGTAAAATAATGTGATGGGGTGATTCCAATCACTAATGGCTTAGTAATTATTGTTGCATTGATACTACTTGAAAGTAAGCAGCATATTATGCATGCCATAATTTTACCAAGATTTATTGACATGCGACGCTCCTTAATATGGCATAAAGTCTACTCTTTATTTAGGATCCTCAAGTAGTTTTTTGCCAGTCTAAATCCTTCGGCTAAATTATGCTTAATTTCTGGATGCATATTTTGATCTTGTGCTTCCATTTCCAAATAGCAATCAAGTAACACATCATTTAACCACCTGATTTTCATAGCATCACTCATTGGCATACGATAAATATCCATCACACGCTTTTTCATGTTCATAAACTTCTCTTATAATTATTTTAGCTATATAAATTATAGCCTATATAAAGTCGGATAATCTTCAGTCCAATCAATAATCTGATTCAGCTAATAAACTCGCATTCCCACCAGCTGCAGTTGTATCCACTGTGTATGTTCTTTCGTGACATAAACGTTGTAAATATAACGGACCACCAGCTTTTGGACCAGTACCACTACGACCTTCACCGCCAAACGGTTGTACCCCAACCACTGCTCCGATTTGATTACGATTTACATAACAATTACCTACATGTACACGATCACGAATATATTCTGCTGTTGGTGTGATTCTTGTATGAATACCTAAAGTTAAGCCATACTTAGTTGCGTTGATATCAGCAATTACTCGATCTAAATCCTTGCGCTTATAACTTATAACATGCAAAATCGGACCAAATACCTCTTTATCAAGTACATCAATATTATCAATAGCTATCGCCGTTGGTGGCATAAAATACCCGGATAGACCTTCAGTTTGAAGTGCGCATTGATAAATAATTTCATATTTCTCTTGCATGAGTAAAACATGATCCTGCAACACCGAATGTGCAGCAGGATCTATAACTGGTCCAACATCGGTACTCAACCAACCAGGATCACCAATTTCCAGCTCAGCCATAGCACCTTTAAGCATAGTAATCAAACGCGAGTACACTTCCTCTTGCACATATAAAACGCGTAACGAAGAACATCTTTGACCTGCACTACCAAAAGCAGATGCAACTACATCCATTATTACTTGCTCGAGCAAAGCCGAAGAATCTACAATCATTGCGTTTTGACCACCAGTTTCTGCAATCAAAGGGATTATTTCTTCACCACGCAATGCCAGCACACGTTGAATAACGTTGGCTGTTTGCGTAGAGCCAGTAAAAATAACCCCATTTATTCTGAGATCAGCTACTAATTTTGCCCCTACATCCAGGCCAGTTCCAGGTAAGAATTGCACCGCACTCTCAGGGATCCCTGCTTCTAACATTAACTTGGTTGCGTAATATGCAATTAAGGGGGTTTGCTCTGCTGGTTTAGCTATCACACAATTGCCAGTAACTAATGCCGCAACTACCTGACCAGTAAATATCGCCAAAGGGAAATTCCACGGACTAATACATAAAATCACACCGCGCGGATGCAGGCTCCATGTATTTAATTCACCAGTATAACCTCTTAATACAACTGGCTCACTCATCATTTCTGTAGCTAAAGCCGCATAATAACGACAGAAATCAATGGCCTCACGTACTTCTGCTACACCGTCAGGTAAAGTCTTTCCGGCTTCCAAACATGCCAAAGCCAAAAACGTTGGCATGTTTTCTTGATATAAATCAGCTAAACGTACCAAGCATTCTGCTCGTAAATGTACTGATGTTTTACTCCAAGAACTAAAGCCAGCGGTGGCAGCAGCTAATGCTGTCTCTATATTCTCGGCTGTAGCACAATGTATGTGGCCTACAATATGATCCGGTTTCTGTGGTGAAATTACTGCTTCAGCGGCGTTTAATTCACCTAACTTGCCCGCCAAAACCGGCTTGGCTTGAAATTGCATCAAAGAGATCCGGTCTAATTCTGACTTCAAAGCAGTTACAGCAACACGATCAGTGAAATCTATGCCGGCAGAATTTTTTCTATCCGGCAAAAACAAATTACCCGGCAAAGGAATGTTACCATTAATTTTATCTAACAAGCCCTCTGCCACACTAACCGGATCGGCAACCAATTGACTGATCGGCGCCAGATCATCAACTATTCTATTAACAAATGATGAATTTGCGCCGTTTTCTAATAATCTTCGCACTAAATAAGGCAGCAATGCTTCATAAGTTCCGACTGGAGCATAAATTCTACACGGTATATTTTCTTTGTTCTCGGGTACTATCTGCTCGTAAAGTTCATTCCCCATACCGTGCAAACATTGAAATTCAAAATCACGATAATCACCTGCTAACTCTAAAATCAAAGCAACTGAGTACGCATTATGTGTGGCAAACTGCGGATAAATAAATTCGGTCATGCTAAATAATTTTTTAGCACATGCTTGAAATGATACATCGGTAAAAACTTTGCGTGTAAATACTGGGTAATCACTTAATCCCTGAACCTGTGTTTTTTTAATTTCACTATCCCAATAAGCGCCTTTAATTAAACGTACTGCAATCCGACGATTATGACTTTTAGCCAGATCAGCCAACCAATCAAGCAACGCAAACGCACGCTTTTGATATGATTGAACCGCCAATCCAAATCCATTCCAGTCAGCTAAACTTGCATCCTTAAACACACTCTCAATCACATCTAAAGACAACTCCAGACGCTCAGATTCCTCAGCATCGATTGTCAAACCAATATTGTATTGCTTGGCGAGTTGAGCCAAATGCAATAGCTTTGGCACTAACTCCTGCATAACTAGAGCATGCTGTGCCTCTTGATAACGTGGATGTAATGCAGATAATTTAATGGAAATACCCGGATGCTGATGAACACTTGTGCTTGGATCTGCGCATGCACCAATGGAGTTGATTGCTTGAGCATACGCATCGAAATAGCGCGTTGCATCTTCAGCGGTTATAGCTGCCTCACCTAACATGTCATATGAATAAAGATAGCCACGCGCTATTTTTTTCCTGGATCTCTTTAATGCTTCGGCAATAGTGCGTCCCATAACAAATTGTTTACTCATGATCTGCATGGCTTGATCTACAGCAAGACGTACAATACGCTCACCGGCGCGATGAAACAATCCTTGTACAGCCTGCCATAATACATAATCTGACTTTTCGGCTGACAAAACATTACCCGTCAACATTAGCGCCCAGGTGGTTGAGTTAACAAACATAGAAGCGCTTTTACCTTGATGCGATTGCCAATCACCACATGCTAGTTTATCTTTAATCAAAGAATCCGCAGTTGCAGTATCTGGTACACGTAACATAGCTTCAGCCAAGCACATCAACGCAATACCTTCATCTGTAGATAAAGAATATTCTGCCAAAAAAGAATCAATTCCAGTAATTTTCTTACGTTCGGAGCGAATATGCTCCACCAAGGTGGTGGCGCGTAATGTTAAAGAATCTAGCTGTTCTGGCTTTAAAATTGCCTGCTGGATCAATTGGGAAATTATCTCAAACTCTGCGGTACGATAGGATTTACTCACTAAAAAACGTAAATCATCAGTAGAAATTAAAGTCTTTTTCTCCAGCATACCAGCTCCTTTACGGTGATTTTTTTGTAAAAAACACACACCTACGTATACATTTACCTCAGTTGTCGATATAATAGGCACTTCAATTGCTATGGAGTCCATTAACAATGATACTTAATCTACTGATGATTGCAATCTTTACGCACCCAATATCTTTTCATTTAACCTCTAATACTTTTGCTAAACCTGCATTTGATTTGAATGCAGAAACCAACCAATTAAGTCGTAAAGCACCAGCGCTTAACCGTAATGTACTCAGGCTTGCTTTGGCTGCATATAAAAATGCATCGCTGCGTGGTGCAGTTAAAAGACCGGTATTAACAGTAATCGATTATTCTTTACCGTCTTCAAAACAGCGTATGTGGATTTTTGATCTGTTGCGTGATCGTTTGCTCTACAACACTTATGTAGCACATGGAAAAAATTCCGGCATGGACATTCCGCATCATTTTTCAAATTTGAACTCGAGTAAAGAAACCAGCCTGGGCACATATGTAACACGTGGTACTTACATTGGATCAAAAGGATACTCTTTAAATTTACAAGGCTTAGAAAAAGGATTTAATGACAATGCCTATAGCCGTCGTGTGGTAATTCATGGGGCTTGGTATGTAGAGCCTAGTTTTATCAAGCAAACCGGACATGCAGGACGTAGCTGGGGCTGCCCATCTATTGCCAAGACATTGGCAACTAGTGTGATTAATATGATTAAAGACGGATCGGTAGTCTTTGCATACTACCCAGATCATAACTATCTATCGCATACTGGTTTTGCTGTAGTTTAATCTCACTGCTGTCGCATTATAATTTGATCAATCTGCCGTAGGTTGGGCCGTGGCCCAACCATAAGGTATTGAAATCCACGTTTACAGCTGGAAGTCCGGGTCAAAATACAGTCATTGGATCTATTCTTTGCGCTCAGGGAATTTTATACAAGTCCAAACCACATGCAATATCGTAGATTGATCATTCCAGGCACAAGCTATTTTTTCACGGTAGTGCTGGAAGATAGAACTAGTGATTTATTAATCCAAAGAATAAATGATCTACGTCAAGCGTTTAAGCAGGTTATTGAACGTTATACATTTATAATTGATGGAATCGTGGTATTGCCTGATCATTTTCATCTGATGATGACACTACCACCAGATGATGCAAATTATTCTCAATGACTGGGTTTCATTAAAAGTTGTTTTTCACGTCAAATTGAATCATTTGAGCCCGTTAGCGTGTCGCGGAAAAACAAACGAGAACCTGGTATTTGGCAACGCAGGTTTTGGGAGCATGTTATTCGGGACGAATTGGATTATTCTCGTCATCTGGATTACATCCACTACAATCCTGCTAAGCATGGTTATGTGAGAACACCATCTGAATGGCAATACTCAAGCATTCATCGATAAATTAATTCAGGGATTTCACCCCAAGATTGGGCCGGTCATGATGACGTTAACATACAGATATTTGGCGAGTAAAAAATCAGGTCAATCCTTGTTTTAAAATAAAGTAGAGTGTCGCATTATCCCATCCTGCTTTTTTACGTAGAGCTTTTAGCCCTAAACCCTTAAAGGCCTCCTTTACTTTGTTAAGCATGCTTATAACAATATGACGAACAATTGCGAACGTATCTTTGCATGCGATACCATTAGCAAAAGGGTAATATTCTTTTAAAAGGTCAATTTTTGATTCGCCAAACAATACAAAGTCTCGCCAGCTTTCAGCCCCACAGATACTGCCACACAAAACTACAAATAAAATCTCAATGAGTGGGTATAATTTTTTTCTGTAAATACGTGGATCGGGTAATTTAGAAAAATAAACGTCAAATCCTATGTCTACAATTTCATGCATCATGCCACCGGATCAAAATTCGAGTGGCATTTGATCTT
>CANNIJ010000091.1 GCA_947505025.1 Legionellaceae bacterium
ATCAAGCGCAGTCACTGAATATTTATATGGCGCAACCTTCGGGCAAGAAACTCGACGATTTGTACCGTCAAGCTTGGGTGCGTGGTTTAAAGACAACTTATTATCTACGCAGTTTAGGCGCAACCAACGCCGAGAAATCTACCGTAACGGATGGAACACTGAATGCGGTAAAATTAGAAGAACCAAAAGCGTGCAGTATTCTGGATCCTGAATGCGAAGCCTGCCAATAACAAGGAAATATAATTATGCATACACTTGAACAACACCAAGCCCAGACTGCAAGTTTTGGCGCAACCGGGCTAGAGGCTCTAGAAATGGGTGCCGACAGAATCCATGTTGACGACAAGCAAATCATCAACTGCCGAGCAGATTTAAATCAACTAGTGCCGTTTAAGTATCCATGGGCCTGGGATAAATACTTATCTGCCTGCGCCAATCACTGGATGCCCAATGAAATTAGCATGAGTGCAGATTTAGCTTTATGGAATGATCCTAATGGTCTAACTGCTGATGAGCGCTTGATTGTCTTAAGGAATCTGGGGTTTTTCTCAACAGCTGATTCTCTGGTGGCCAACAATCTAGTATTAGCAGTATATCGGCACATTACTAACCCAGAATGCCGACAATACTTGTTACGTCAAGCATTTGAAGAAGCATTACATACGCATGCCTACCAATACATCATTGAAAGTTTAGGTTTAGACGAGGCTGCCGTGTTTAACATGTACCGAGAGATCCCAAGTGTGGCGACTAAAGCATGCTGGGCCCTGCCATTTACACAAAGTTTAGGTGATCCGCATTTTCACACCGGTACTTTAGAAGATAACCAAAGATTACTGCGCGATTTGATCGCATTTTATGTTGTCTTTGAGGGCATTTTCTTCTACGTTGGTTTCACACAAATTTTATCCATGGGCCGACGCAACAAAATGGTTGGTACATCCGAGCAATTCCAATACATTTTGCGTGATGAATCCATGCATATGAACTTTGGGATTGACGTGATTAATCAAATCAAGATTGAAAACCCATCACTGTGGACAGATGCATTCAAAGAAAATATCATTCAATTGATTAAAGATGGCGTGACTATGGAGCATCAATATGCAAAAGATACAATGCCCAATGGCATTCTAGGCATGAATGCAGAGATGTTTGAAGAATATCTGCACTTCATTGCAAATCGTCGTCTGAATCAAATAGGTCTGCCGGAACAATACCCTGGAGCAGAGAATCCATTCCCATGGATGAGTGAAATGCTGGATCTCAAAAAAGAAAAGAACTTCTTCGAGACCCGCGTGATTGAATATCAAGCTGGTGGAACTTTAAGCTGGGATGACGCTTAACGACGACGACTATCTATATATGTATTCTTGGCTAAGGTTGCCCTCTGGTTCATTTACTAGGGAGCTATTAGCCGGGATTATATCAGTTGTTGTTTCTATATAATCCTCCTGTTGCTTTAGCATAGACTTAGTCATTGAGTATAAACAACATACTCCCAGAGTGGCCAGGCCAAACGTGAGAAAATCAGCCATAAAAAATAAAACAATACATCCGGCCGCAAGGCATGCTGTGAATAATGAGTGTTCAAGTACAGACAAAATATTCACATAACGCTGCCGGGCAACAGCTTGATCATGTTTAGCTGAATGCTGCAAATCACTGATGGAAGCACACACTTCCACCGGAAAGGCACCAGTTAATTGCTGCATCACCAGATTTTGATGTATTCGCAAATTAATTGTATCGCTAGGATCACTCTGTAGCACTTCCCTCCACTCACTCAATGCGCGCTTAATATTAGCACTAGCTGGTTGATTTAAACTAAGGATAAGCTTATTAAGATCCACTATTAAATTAGTCCTTGCTGTATTTATATTTCTATATAATCGACTTTCATGGTTAGTTATGAGCATATAACGCCTATAGTGGTTAATTAATACCGATTGATTGGGCACACAATATCTCATAAGATACATAAAAAATCCAATGTATTTATCTTGTAGTTCCACTCGCGCTTTTTTTCATCCAGCATAAACTTTTTTGTTATCGACTATAATTGATTTATGTAGCAGGTAATACTATTGTTAAAATATCAATATTCATTTGAGCCGACCATGGGACTGCAATATTACCTTGCAGAGGGACCAAAACATCGTTAGTTAACCCTATTGTCAGATATGCCGGTAATAATGAAATTAATGTGCCCAAGCACATTAATAAAAAGCCCAACAATAGATGATTAGCATTTATTCGTATGTATAAGAATATATAAGCGATAGTTTATCATCGTACACTTCAAAGCTTGGGGTATCTGAGATATACTTCGCGAATCACCGCCATTTATTTAGAGGATATTATGGATAATTCGTCTTTTTTTGCAACAAAATGCCTTTGCTTCGTTCTGTCTGTGGTTAGTGCTACCCTGGTCTGTGCAGAACAATTACCTGGTTCGCAGATGATGCCAGTAGCCACTACCGGCAACAATCCCGTTATTACACCAACTGCGCCCCCAGTCAATGCAAAAGCCTATATACTGATTGACGTAGATAGCGGGAAAATTATTGCGGAAAAAAATAGCAACGTCAAAATGCCGCCGGCCAGCTTGACTAAAATGATGACGCTATACGTGATCTCTAATGCATTAAAACATGAACAAATACACCTGACAGATGAAGTTAGAATCAGCCAAGAAGCCTGGAAAATTGGCGGATCACGTATGTTTGTCAAACAAGGTGAACACGTTCCAGTAAAAGAACTACTTAAAGGGATTATTGTTGACTCAGGCAATGATGCATGTGTTGCAATGGCGGAACATTTAGGCAGCAGCGAACTGGGTTTTACGCAACTAATGAATCATCAAGCACAACAATTAGGTATGCGTAACAGCCATTTTACAGATAGTACTGGCTTGCCTGACCCAGACCACTACACGACGGCTACTGATCTGGCGATACTTGGTCGCGCACTCATTACTAATTTCCCAGAAGATTATGTTTGGTATAAGCAAAAATGGTTTACCTATAATGGCATTCGTCAACCTAATCGCAATCGCTTGCTGTGGCGTGACAGCCTGGTTGACGGTATCAAGACCGGCCATACGAACGATGCTGGTTTTTGTTTGGTTTCTTCTGCTAAAAGAGATAACATGCGTTTGCTGGCGGTGGTATTAAATGAGCCTAATGATACTAGCCGCGCAGACGACAGTGAGCGTTTATTAAATTATGGGTTTAGATTTTTTGAAACGCACCCATTATACCGTGCTGGTCAGTCTATTATTACTTTACCTTTATACAAAGGTAAAGTAGCAAATCTAAATATTGGCGTACTTGCAGCACAGTCCGTCACCCTGCCCAGCGGTCAATATCAACGCTTGAGCATCAAAGTACGTGCTCCCAAGCAATTGGAAGCTCCAATCACCAAAGGTCAGCCAATGGGCGAGCTGTTACTGCAATTTGATAATGAAACAGTCAACACTCTGGTTTTATATTCTCTAGAAGATGCGCCTACTGGCGGAATTTTCACCCGCATGAAGGATTCTATTCGTTTAACTTTTAAACGTTGGTTTAATGCATAACAGGTATAAACATGCAAGAATCAACTAGCTTGATGAGTTTTCCTTGTGATTTCCCAATAAAAATCATAGGGAAGAATCATCGTGATTTTCTAGACAATGTCATGAAAATTGTGCATAAATACTTCCCTGAAACATCACAGGATAAAGTACGATCTCAACCAAGTAAAAACAATAAATATCTTGCTGTTAGCATCATATTGCATGTAACTGAACAAAGTACTTTGGATGCTTTGTATGTAGAGTTAACGCAACATGCTGATATAAATATGGTGCTTTAATGTCGCTTTTATATATTCACAAGCTGGGGATCCAGTCGTACAGCACTGTGCTGGAAAAAATGCAGATGTTCACTAACACACGGGATGCATCTACACCTGATGAAATCTGGTTAGTAGAGCATTTTCCGGTGTATACACAAGGTGTGGCGGGTAAAGCTTGTCATATCTTAAACCATAATGAAATCCCGGTGGTGAAAGCTGATCGCGGCGGTCAAATAACTTATCATGGTCCAGGACAACTAGTAATCTATGTTATGCTAGATTTAGCGCGCAAAAATCTAGGAGTACGTAATTTGGTATCTCATTTGGAACAATGCGTAATTAAGACCCTACTACACTGGAACATCAGCGCGCATACTAGAGCTGGGAGTCCAGGAGTATTCGTCGAGCAAGCTAAAATTGCATCTATCGGATTACGTGTAAAAAAAGGTTGTACCTATCACGGAATTGCCTTGAATGTATCAATGGATCTAAAGCCGTTTAACGACATTAATCCATGCGGTTACGCACAACTCAAGATGACCCAGATGTGTGAGTTTTCACCAGACATTCAGATGTCAGCGGTGAGTGATAATTTAATTTCTCACCTTTTAATGGAGCATGCTTGATGCATGGTTTTAGCACATACTTTCAACCACTAATCGCATGGTTACACGCACATCCAGATTGGGCCTTGGCCGTTACTTTTTGCCTGTCTCTGGCTGAATCATTTGCCATTATTGGCAGCTTGATCCCCGGTTCTTTGGCCATGACCGCCATTGGCATTTTAGCCGGCTCAGGGGTTATGCGTATTGATTTAACTTTAGCTGCAGCTACATTGGGTGCCATTGCAGGTGACGGTGCCAGTTATGCTTTGGGCAATATATTCAGTGACCGTCTGGCAGATTTCTGGCCATTCAGACGTTACCCACACTGGTTAAACTACGGTAAATCATATTTTTCCAGGCACGGCGGTAAGAGTGTGTTGATTGGACGTTTTTTTGGCCCATTAAGATCGGTTATCCCTGTAATTGCAGGAATGATGCGCATGCAACGCTGGCATTTTTTCCTGGCCAACATTCTTTCAGCTATTGGCTGGGCTTGCTTATATATATTGCCCGGGGTCTTCATTGGTGAGGCTGGTAGCGAATTACCCGGACAATCAGCCATATTTCTATTTGTCGGGGTGTTGATTGTACTGGGTTTAATTTGGCTGGCAAGTAATTGGCTACGGCGAGCTTATCTAAGGTATAAACACAAACGCTGATTATGCAAGAATATTTAATCTAAAAAATCATTTGGCGCCAACTGGTAGGCGTTCAAATACTCATCATGTAAAACTATGGTGCGATGACCACCCACTAGTTTTTTAGAGCTAGTTAATACACCACTTTTAAATTGCCAATGTTTGGGCAACCTTAAGCGCGTATTCAGGGATGATAGTTCAGCTAAAGTTTGATTTTTATTTTGCACACTATACGATTGCATGACATACACATTTCCATGTGGATCTATTAATTCAAACACCGGCAGATTTGCAGCATATGTATAATTAAGCTGACGATGAATGATATGTTCATGGTAAGGGCTGGTGCCATGAATAATATCTATTGGATGAATTTCCACCCAAGCGATCTCGCGCATTGGCAATGCACCTATAGTACGTGTAGTAGTCTCCGTAAAATCCGTGTGACTGATTGCATCCATCACATAATACTGTGGCCCACGTAAATAAACAAATAAACTACCGGTTTCATGCTTAAGATTACTAGTGCCAAGCACATCCCAAAGCGATGCTGGA
>CANNIJ010000092.1 GCA_947505025.1 Legionellaceae bacterium
TGCTGTCCTTGTTGGTAAGCCCGCGAGACCAAGCGCATCAAATTACGATATCCAATATCATTTTGGCATAATAATACCAAGGCATAATCATCACGCTGATGATCAGCATCAAAACACAGAAAATCCGCGCCAATGATCGGCTTAATCCCCGCTGCAACCGCTGCCTGAAAAGTTTTTACTGTAGCAAATAAATTACAAAAGTCGGTTATTGCAACACTCTGCATGCCTTTCATTGCCAGTGCTTGCATTAAAGGTTTTATACGCACAAGTCCATCCACCAGAGAGTACTCTGTGTGTAAACGTAAATGTACAAAACGTTGTTGCATGCCTTATCCTTCCAAAAGACTTAAAAACTCAGCTTCAGACAATACCTTTACTCCTAAAGCTAATGCTTGAGTTTGTTTGCTACCTGCTAGCTCTCCAGCCACCACATAATCTGTTTTGGATGAAACACTACCCGATACTCTTGCACCCACATCGAGTAATCTCTGTGTTGCTTGAGTCCGACCCATGGTATTTAATGTACCCGTTAGCACCACGGTTTTATCTTTAAATACCGTGTCATGAAAGATTTGCGATAAATTCTGTACTACCGGCCAATGTACTCCTCGGGATAATAATGCTCGCAACACATCATGATGATGCTTTTGTGAGAAAAAATGTACAATTGACTCCGCGCCAACTGGGCCAATATCATCCAGCTGCATGAGTTCCGTTACTGAGACGGTGCTGAGTTCATCTAAATCACTACAAGCATGCGCTAAAACTCTTGCACTGCTCTCACCTATGTTGTGGATCCCTAATGCATATAAAAACCGTGCAAAAGTAGTTTTTTTACTTTTTTCAATCGCCTCTAACAGATTTTCTGCTGATTTAACTCCCATCCTTGGCAACCCGGCCAACTCATTGACTGTCAAAGTATAAAGATCTGAAACATCCTTTAATATACCAAAATCGACCAACTGATCAATCAATTGAGATCCCAAACCATCTATAGACATGGCTTTTCTTGATGCAAAATGCCATACAGAACGTTTTAATTGAGCCTTACAAAACAATCCAGCGGTACAACGTGTTACCGCTTCACCTGGTAACCGTAGAACCTCAGATCCACAAACCGGGCATACAACTGGCATAACGATCAATTGTGTTTGTGCTGAGCGTCGCTCCATGACTACAGAGACCACTTCTGGAATAACATCTCCGGCACGCCGGACTACTACAAAATCACCAATCCGAATATCTTTGCGTTCAATTTCATCCATATTATGTAATGTCGCATTACTCACTACAACCCCACCAACATGAACTGGATTTAAACGTGCGACCGGAGTCAAAGCACCGGTACGTCCAACTTGAAAGTCAACCGATAATACTGATGTCATCTCTTCAACCGCGGGAAATTTATGCGCACAAGCAAATCTAGGTGCACGCGCAACAAAACCCAATAAATCTTGTTGAGACTGATCGTCAACTTTATAGACTACACCATCAATTTCAAAGGGTAATTTAGACCTTAATGCTTGCATCTCCTTGAAATAAGCCATACAACCACTCAACCCAAGTGCGCGTTTAGATTGTTCGGCCACAGGGAAACCCAATTCACGTAACCAACATAATAACTCCCACTGCCCTGATGGACGATAACTGCTGTCACAAGCTCCCAATCCATAGCAAAATAATGCTAATGGTCGACGAGCTGTAACTTTTGCATCCAATTGACGTAAGCTGCCGGCCGCTGCATTACGTGGATTGGCAAATATCTTTTCTCCATTCGATCGAGCCCGCTCATTCCACGCAATAAAACCTTCTAAAGGACAATAAACCTCACCTCTAACCTCTAAAGTCTCGGGAACCTTGCCGGCATCTAGACGCACCGGCACATCCTTTAAAGTCTTGATATTATGAGTAATATCCTCACCGGTTTCACCGTCACCACGCGTAGATGCTTGGGTTAATATACCGCGCTTATATATCAGATTAACCGCCAAACCATCCATCTTTGGCTCACATACAAACATCAGTTCATCTGGATTTAGCGCCAGTTTATCTGCGGTGCGCTGCACAAATGCGGTTAATTCTTCAGTGGAAAATACATTGCTTAAAGAACGCATAGGTTCTAGATGTGGCACCGGCATAAATGCAGACTTGGTACTTGCACCCACATGTAAGGTCGGTGAATCTGCGTTTGTTGCAGCTGGATATTGACTCTCTAGTTCTTGTAGCTCATTAAAACAGCGATCATATTCTGAGTCTGGTACTAATGGATTATCTTGGCCATAATAGTACTCATTATATAAACGTATTTTTTCGCGCAACTGTTCAAGTTTGTCTAATAAGGCAGCATCCATAATCACATTCAGAAAAGAATTTAAAGTTTTTCATTATAGCGTATAATCGCGATAATTCCCCGACCCAAAAGAGATTCTTTTATGTCTAATTTTACTGTATTAATTCAAGCCAACTCTGGATTTATTATTCAGACATTCATCGGTCTGATAGCATTATTGATACTTTGGCGGGTAAATAACCGCCAGCATAAAAATCTGTTAAATGTATTAAACGTAGAGCTGCAAAAACGAGAACATCAATTACACGCACAAATAACCCAAGGACAACTGGCCAACCAAAACATTATCAGCAGCACAATGCAACAGCAAATGGTTGATGTTAGAGCGCAATTACAACATAGCTTCAAGCAGCATGCTGACGCATTAACTGGGCACTTACAGACATTGACCGAAGAAATCCGGCATCACTTAGAAAATCTATCACAACGTGTACATCACCGACTAACAGAAGGATTTGAAAAAACATCTGTGACTTTTATAGATGTAGTAAAGCGTTTAGCGATTATCGATGAGGCGCAAAAAAAGATCACCGAGTTATCACAACATGTAGTTAGTTTACAGGATATACTAGTAGATAAACGTGCACGAGGCGCATTTGGTGAGGTGCAGCTAACCACACTACTCGCCAATATGATGCCGAGCACACATTATAAAATGCAATATACTCTGAGTAATCAAAAACGTGCTGATTGTATTCTATTCTTACCAGCTCCATCTGGAAATGTAGTTATAGATGCCAAATTCCCTTTAGAAACATACCAAAAGCTGATGAGCCCAGAATTACATGCCGGCGATAAAAAAGCGTTGCAACAACAGTTCAGACAAGATTTACAAAAACACATCAAGGACATAGCTGAAAAATATATTATTCCTAATGAAACTGCCGATGGCGCCATGATGTTTATCCCAGCAGAAGCTATCTTTGCGGAAATGCATGCGAATTATCCTGATATAATCGCATTATCTCACCGATTAAAGGTATGGATGGTTAGTCCTAGTACTTTAATGGCAGTGTTAACTACAGCTAGAGCTGTATTGAAAGATGATGCTACGCGCAAGCAAGTGCACATAATCCAACAACATCTACAGGCATTATCCCATGATTTTCAGCGGTTTGAAAAACGCATGGACAAACTATCAAAACACATTGATCTGGCTCATCAGGATGTAGCTGAGGTAAATACGTCGGCAAAAAAAATCACACAAAGATTCCAGAAAATAGAGTCGGTAGAACTGACTGACATACATCAAGATCAGCATCTTGATGTATTAGTCGCAACAGATGTGTAATTTACTGTGTAAGTTTTGGAATTGCGCTAAAATCACACTTACAACGATTTGTGGCTGATGGTGGCATTGGTAATCCCGCAAAATCTGCTGCATAACACATAGATAAATTCCACGCCACCTCACCAGCACTCACATGCTTGGGCAGAGACCAATAGCGTTGAGAGTCGTACATCCGGCCAGCTTCGGATTGCCATATCACTGGGGAAAACTCGGCCTTCAGTAAAAAAGCCTGACCAGGTGCACACTGAAAAGATACTCGACTCCAAGGTTGAGATTTTGGAACAAGAATTTCAGCTAATTGTTGATTATTTTTGGTATCAACTACCTTAACCTTTACATTATAGTTAATCCAACAATTATCTTTGACCATAGTCAAGAAGCAAGGGAACGCATATGTATGGGTGTTAAACAATATTCCTAACATCAACAAATAAAGTGATTTCATCTGACAAAATCCTTTTATGATTATGTGGCGCGCATATGTACAGTATAGTCTATTTTAGGCCACACGAGACATGCTCAATAGCTAGATTTTAGCATCTGATTATATTGATAGATGGATCCCACCGGCAATGTTTCAGAGATACTGAATAGTTACGATTTTATTTGATTTAATCTGGATCCAGCGCTATGATCCACTTCGATGGAGAGGTGGCCGAGCGGCTGAAGGCGCACGCCTGGAAAGTGTGTATATGGTAAAACGTATCGAGGGTTCGAATCCCTCTCTCTCCGCCAAATATATGACACAACCCATTGATATCATTCACCTTGTTATTTCAATAAATTAGTACGGCAACCCTTTAGGCTACCCATGTGAAAATCATCCACATGTTTTATTCAAATATCATTGTTTAATGAGGCTTGGCACGAGTTATTTGTTCATCTACCCATCTTTACTGGACTTTAGCCTTTTTCCATAATGTTAAGATCTCACTTCTCAACGAATGCCAGCCCAAATTGCAGCAAGAACAAGTGTATAAAATATTATCGTCAACGTCAAAAAAACAAACACATTCATAAAAGATGGTCTACAGTAGACAATAACACCATTTGAATAAGAAACAGACCATGATTACATTAACCGAACCCGCAGCGCCTAGGTATATCTACATCAATCCCTCTAATAATCAAGTTCATTTAATGATGCCCGTTGTGAGTGGTACAGGGATTGGTTTAGATAATACCTGTAAAAGCGTGTCAGCTTTACAAGAATTTTTTGGCAAAAGTAGTAACCCGAAACAAATCACGGCGCTGAATGAGCTAATCCATTACAAAAATGCACTGGACGTTGATTTAAGCCTGCTTTCGGGGGACCCCCCACTAAAGCAGCCTAAAGAAGAGCGACTACAACAAATTAATGATTACATCGCGGCCATTGAAGCATTGAAAAACAATCGTGAATTAGACTCATTAAATGGAGAATATCCTGCCTACCCCGCGTCCTTGCAAACAGTGATGCAGGAAGAACAGTCCAATCTGTATAGCATGCATTTAAGGCCGACAGTTCAGGATGTGAGTCTCAGGTCAATCAACCCCGTGTTTAGTTTAAATCGCAAAAACAATAACAGTGGCAACCCTGATTCTGTATTCTACACAGCGCTGCAAAATACCTATGAAAAACTGCCCCTCGTTCCACAAACTGCACGCAAACGCCTCATCACCGCGGTACTTGCATCAACTACGGGCCAAAATAACAATTTTGAAGGGGTAAAGCAGGTTCTGCGCCAAAAAATAAATGAACAGCTCGGTGTAGATGTTGATTTTACTCAAACCAATACAGGGCAGCTGGCTACCCAGGCGTTTATTAACGAAAA
>CANNIJ010000093.1 GCA_947505025.1 Legionellaceae bacterium
AACGGCCTTCAGCCGGTTAGTTCACTTTTTAAAATACTAAAAAATCTTATTTTTTACTTTTTTAAAACGAAATAAAATTCGATGTTGTCTGGCCCCGGAAGAGTTTGGTGTGAAAACTCTACAGACCAGCCTTGCCTTTGGATACACCATTCAACAATTTCAAGAAAAGATTCATAAGTGAATGTATGGTAATGAATGTCAGCACCCTCTGTTTGTTTTTGAGCGGCATATTCCAAAATATTATAATCTGAAGGTATTTGAAAGCCTAAAGCCTTCGAATAAAAATCTTCATAATGTCCACGATCTCGGTCTAATGATGGGGATTCCAAGTCTTCAATAAGGTGCTCGAGAGAAGTAAGACTTCGTTTGCTATCGAAAGTCTTCGTCATATCGGGAACAACCAAAAGCAGAGACCCCCCCGGTTTCAGGGCTCTATAGCATGAATTAATTGCAGCGAGAGGATTGTTTGTGTGCTCTATAACATGACATGCCATAATGAAATCCAGCGATGCATCGGGAATACCTGCCAACGTTTTTATATCAGTGACATAATCAGGGCGAATGAGATCATATGCCTGCTGACCCGGATACATTGCCGCCTTCAATGAGTCGTACGAGAGAGTGTCGGCAAACTTTACATGGCAACTCAGTGGGACAGGGAGAGGTGAGGCGCCAGCACCGAATTCTACGCCAAATCCACTAAGGCCTGAGGCGGCAATTTCCCGAACATCTATGCTCGAAAGATTAGGTTTTTTCAAATCCAGACGGTTTTTAATCGGTGCTATTCCTGCATTTTGAAAACAATATAAAACTTCAGGGGGAATATCAATGACATCAGTGAGACAATTGAATCCATTCCTTTTCAACCACTCATCATCTCTTACCCAATGACGACGACCTGCCTCAACATAAAAAACTTTATCTCCAAATTCAGACAGCGGCGCACGGAGAAGCGCTCCAGGTAAAAGTTTGATCATTTTAGATTCGCTCACATTTTGAGATTTTAAACATTTTTTTAAGATTATGTTTTTTATTTTGACTGACTTGAAAAATAAGAATCCAACCAAACCGCCAGGGCGAGTTTGAACTGCCTGTAAACGTCTAGTTAAGTTGTTGTAAGACATCTGCGTATTTTACGAGCACTAAATCGGCTGTGCATCTTCTGGAATTGCATTGAACTCTTCACTACTGATCTCAACAATGTCGCTTTCTTTGAACCCACTCTTAGCTAACCAAACTCCATCTATAATCCAGCTGCGTTTACCATTTTTCACCAAATACCAACCATCGTCCTTGCCACGATTATGTGGAGGTTGATGAACAATTTTTCCGTCATACTTTTGAGTAATTACCAAAATTTCTGCTATTGACTTATGTGAATTTTTATTCCCGTCGTCGCAAGCGCTCAGTAAAAGTATCGAGGCAAGTGCTAACGTGGCAACTAGAGGAAGTTTAAATTTCATTTTAAGTCCCCTAAGGTTAATTTTAATTGCTGGTGAAAAAGGTACTATTTAAAAACTGTGTTTGACTAGATATTTTAGGTGGATCTAATAAAAATTGTGCCACTTCATCCAATCTGGCATCCCACCCGCCATCAACATCAAAAATATTGTTGATTGCTTGTTGTCGAAGATGAGTCAAGTCATCATAATGGTCAAGTGCATAAGAAACCGTTGCAGCTAAGCAAGATGCGCTAGGAGATGAAAGTAGACAATTTTCACCATCTTTGAGTAACCAAGTATTAGCCTGATTAAAATTGGTCACAACTATTGCGCCGCAAGCCATTAGTTCAAATGGCAGATAAGATGGGTGCTTTGTCATCATCATTACAAAACCTGCATGACAACTACGGTAAAGGTCCCCAGTTTCTGCATAAGGAAGCATCCCAATGCTTCGTACAACATCTTTTAAACCATATTTTGCAGGATTCCAACCTGCGCCTGCACAAACGATATCAATATTTTCACCATGCTTCTTTTTTAATATTTTTAGGGCTGCCGCTGCAAGTTCAAAACCGTTACGGGGAGTACCAGGCCGCGCATAATAAAACAACTTTTTAATTGATGAATCTCTTTTTTCAGCACTAGGATAAAATACTGACTTATCGATTGTCGGCTTCAGCACTACAGCACAACCACCGTAATCACGCTCATAAATTTCTTTTACTGACTCCGTATTTGCAATACCATAAAATCCAAAGCGGTATGTCAGTTCAGCTTGCGCATAGGTACTGCCTGCTGGATAAAAAGCTGGTTCAAAGTCTTGGATCATATAAAACTTATATCCAGAATTCTGCACTCCAAGTAAAACGTAGGCAGTTGTCCATAGCGTTGCAAAGGAATAATCGGCGGCAGGTATATTGACTATAGCCTCCGTCGTGTCTAGCACAATCACTTCTGCAGCTAATAGCGCTGGAAATGCTCGCGCAATATTGGCACTTACTTCCGAGGCATTTGCGCTACCACAAATCAAAATTCGCTGTTTAATCTCATAAGTTCTTTGAATATAATCGGCTAAGCGGAGTATCGTCATAATTCCCCCATAGAATGGGTTGTCAAACTGCGGCAGGTACCAATTACATACTCGATCTTTAATAGCCTCGGAAACCCGCTCTGGGTGTTGTTGCTGCTGCTCTAACTGCTCGGGCGTGCAATCAAAAATACTAGCGAGCTGCAGGGCATCGCGCGTGTACCTAGCCCATGTGCTCTGTGTAAGCACTAAAGCATCGCCGAATACATATTGTGCAAGTCTGCGTACCGCTGATTTGAAATATCTATTCATTATTTAAGCCTTAGTGGACTAACTTGATCAAAAGCCGGGTGGAAATATGGGTCATTATGGAACTGGGCTCCATCATTTGGCCAAGCTTCTTCGGGAGCATCGCTGAAATAGACTCTTGCGAAGGGGTCAATCACCCCTCTCCTATTATCGACACATAACGCTAGGCAAAATGCTACGAAATTATCTCGACTTCCAGCATTATCAGTTTGATTCATCAATGCTTCGAGAACATCCTGCCCCTTGATTGCAATTGCATAAGGGGAGCATGCGCGTGCATTCCTATACCAAAGGGGACCACCAAACCAACCAAACGAAAATAATGCTGAGCCGTTAAATAAAGGTGCTGATTTATTATCTACACTTACCACGCGTCCTGCCTCAAATACGTTATGGTTTTTCAGATCAAGTGCAATTGCGCTTGCCCATGCAATGTCTGGGTGTTGGGCTACCCATCCGCCTAATTCTTCAACTATATCATTAGATAAGCCTGTGGCAGAACCATCTAACAGGATAATGGTTTCTGCAACGTTTTGATGACTTGCTGCCTCTAATGCTGTTTGCCAATTAGCGCTATCGATACGTGTAAAATTGATTTTACTTCCCCAAACCTCTTCAAACGCAAGTAGCAAATCATGGGCAATAGTGCTATGCACAACATGTATCTGGCGTATAGACTCTTGGTTACATACTATTAATGCGTTAAGTACTCCTATTAACTGATCCATAGTTCCGTTTTGATATATGGCTACGTCAATTGAATTTGTATGTTTAGGCCAGCAGACCTTAAACATTCCTTCAGGGCTTGGTATTACAGTTGCAGATAATCCGCGCCGCGTAAAATAACTCTGCTGCGTCTTAAGTTGACCAAGTGCGGCATACGGCTTTGCCGCAAGACCTGTTGCAGTAGATGTAGGAAGAATCCGCCAGTGATAAAGAATTGAAGGGACACGTGCAATATTATTTGTTCTTTCGGTAATCCTAAAAAAAAGATCCCAATCCTGGGCGCCATCTGTTTCAGGGTTCCAGCCACCAATCTCGCTAACGAGGCTAGAACGTATTATATTAAGATGTGTTAGGTAGTTTACCGAATGAAGCATTTCCGGGCTCCATTGGGGCTTAAACAAGGCATTCAAACGCACCATGCCATCAGCTACAATTGAATCCTTGTCAGAATAGATAAAATCCAACACCGGTTTAGCCTGAAGAAGCTTTACAACCTCATAGAAAGCCCATGGGGTTAAGGTGTCATCATGATCAAGAAGTGCAATAAACTCTCCGTCCACAAGCGCAAATGCTGAATTAGAATTACGAGAAATACCACCATTTTCAGAAAGCATCTTTATTTTGAACCGAGGATCGCTTGCAACTCGTTCTTCTAGCCAGTGCCAACCATCCTTGTCATGAACGTCAGACCAAACTATACAGGCTTGCCAGTTACCGTATGTTTGCATCTTAAGACTACTTATCGTTTCATTGAGAACATCTCTCGGAACCTTATAAATCGGAATAATGGCACTTATCAATGGCCTGTAATGAAATAAGTCTGAAGCCTTTACTTGATCTAACAATTGCAATGAAGTCGGTTCATTTGCGTCTATCCAAGCACTTAATTGCGGATGGCTTGCCTCTACCTTAAAAAGAGTTGATTGATTCTCGCCATCCAATTGATTTTTTTGAATGAACATCGTTGAAGTTAGAATTGTGCGCCATTTTAAATAATTTACTCTAACTTTAAAAAATACAAACTGGCAAGACTTGGAAGCTGTATTTCTAAATCCAGAAGTCACCAGAGATGTAATAATCTTAGCGGTGGCTTTAACAACCTCCCCTCTAAGAGAACCAATAGGTGCAACCTTAGCTCTGAGTCTTGTAATGGCGCGCCCTACTTTTGCGCCAAATGTTGCTCTCTCAGCATTAAGTTTTAAAAGCTCTACATTCATCGCTAAGACCTGTGCCTGAAGCCCTGTGATCTGGACATCACGCTCAACCACTGCCTGATTAAGCCCTGTGATCTGCCCGTCACGCTCAACCACTGCCTGATTAAGCCCTGTGATCTGCCCGTCACGCTCAACCACTGCCTGATTAAGCCCTGTGATCTGCCCGTCACGCTCAACCACTGCCTGATTAAGCCC
>CANNIJ010000094.1 GCA_947505025.1 Legionellaceae bacterium
AGATTTCACCTAACGGTGACAGGCGTGACACTCCAGCTTTTTCAATAACACCTAAAAACATTTTCAGGGTCAACTCTAAGCCTTCATGCATACTAGCATTTTGCGCATGCTCCGCTAATTGTAAAGCTTGATCTAAGCTGTCAAGCACTGGCAGCAAATTAGTTAATAAATCATTGGTGCCATAACGATGTGCGTTCGATATATCACGCTCTGAACGACGACGAATGTTTTCAACATCTGCGGTTGCACGCATCAAATCTTCCCAGCGCTTATGTGACTCTTGCTCAGTTAATGTTAATTTTTTTTCTAAATCTAAGTACGATGGATGATCCAAAATCCCGGTCTCAGACGGTGTTTCAACGTCTGGTTGAAATGAATCAGATAGCTCCTCACTCGGAGTAGCACTCAACTCATCACGAAATGTCTGCCAATCTTTTGTTGTTTTTTTGCTCATAGTTTTGCTCCCATGTATATATTATATTAGTCTAGATTGGGATACCTTGCTGAAAAATCAAGTCTGGTGATAAAAAGGACTGAATTCGTGTACTGCTGTGATCATCGCATGAACATTTTCTATCGGTACATCCGGCGTAATCCCATGACCTAGATTAAACACATGCCCTGAACCAGCACCATAAGCTGCCAAGACTTCTTGAACACCGCGACGAATACATGCAGGAGAGGTCAACAATAAGGTTGGATCTAAATTACCTTGTAAAGCAACCCGATCGCCTACTTGCGCACGCGCGTGACTTAAATCGCAAGTCCAATCCAAGCTTAAAGCATCGCATCCAGTTTGTGCTAACGGTCCTAACCATTGACCGCCACCTTTAGTAAAAAGAATCACTGGAACTTCAGGGTGGTTTTGTTTCAAACATTGAGTAATCTTTTGCATATAATCCAGAGAATAAGACAAATAATTATTACGACTTAATAATCCACCCCAAGTATCAAAAATCATTACTGCATTTACTCCAGCCACAATCTGTGACTGCAAATAATCAGTTACTATACTGGTTAACAAGCTTAATAATAAGTGCGTGGATTCTGGATCCTCATACATCAGACATAATGCATGTTTAAATGCATGTTGCCCTCGACCCTCAACCATGTAACAAAACAAGGTCCATGGGCTGCCTGAAAAACCTATCAATGGCATACCTGGATCTAGATTCTGGCGAATTAAACGTACAGCATCAATCACATAATGCAAGTCATCCTGCACCTTGATTTTTGGTAAGGCTTGTATAGAGGCACGATCCCGGACCACTCGAGCGAACTGCGGGCCCTCAGCTTCTACAAATGACAAACCAAGCCCCATGGCATCCGGAATCGTTAAAATATCAGAGAATAAAATTGCCGCGTCTAAAGAAAAACGCCGCAAAGGCTGTAAAGTGACTTCACATGCCAATTCTGGTTGTTTACATAAACTTAAAAAATCGCCGGCAGCTGAGCGTACGCTCCTGTACTCCGGTAAATAACGCCCAGCCTGGCGCATCATCCATACTGGAGTACGCTCAACTGGCAATCTGTTTAAAGTACGTATAAATACAGAATTCATAGCAGCATTCATTAACTTAAATCACTGCACTGTAAATATAGGTAGTACACTCTTAACTTCACCCTGAACAGCACTCATCAATATTCCTAACATCATTAAGGTTTCTTTAGTATAAAGTGCATTATCCGCAATATAGAACCATAGATTACGATAATGCACGCTCAAGTAGGCATTTCTTGGCCTGGATCTACTGAAATGCACTCTAATTTGACCTCTAGTGATTAAATGCCAGTCAAATTCAGTGTGATTTGGGTAAAACGTACGTCTGACGTATCCAGCAGCATAATCTTCTGCTGGCACATCTACACCTTTAGCCAGATAATTAAATAGCTCCATAGCGGTTCTTGCTTGGGCATAATATTGATGTGCTACTTTGGTAGGATGACCCACCATCCAGAAGTATGGTGTTTGTGGAGTAACGCCTATGGCTCTCAGTACTTTACGTTCATTAGCAGATAATTTTGATGTTAATCTAAATTTAATTTTGATTGCTGATTGACCATCTAGTTTTATTAATTTAACACTTAAATCACCGGCATGCTCAATAGATCTGAGAACTAATCCTAGATCCTGAAACTTTTTATATACTGGTACGATACTTCCGGCTTGTCGGCTAGCTAACAATGCATTTTCGTAAGATCCAAATCTTAATAAAGTTAATCTTATAACTTTATCAACGCTCCATCCGGATCGCATAAGGTAATATATCATGCCCAAATCAAATGGAGTCATTAAACGTTGTATGGCATCCGGGCCTTGTAATGGGCTGTATGTAATCGTCGGGGTCTCAGAGACTGAGACATTACCAGTTCCTGTGCCTACAATGCCAGGCACCAAGCCATTGACAATAGCCAATGACAATGATTTTGTTAGATTTAATTGAGATACAACGTTGTTAAGTTCTAAAAAATAAGGGCGATCGGTGTAGCGTAATCTTACTATATTGAGTAAGTTTTGTTGTGCATCACTATACTGCATAGTGTCATTGTAGCTAAATCTGTCCAAAGGAAGCTGACTTGAACCGTAATTAGTACAGGCAGACAGGTACACGGAGAGCAATACAAACAATATTCTCTTTAGGTAACGCATACAATCCTTTTAAAAAAAATCAAACACTGCTAACCTAACAAAAGTTCCAATCAATGTAAAGGGTAAGTAAAATCGATACTATAAATATCTACGCACTAAAAATATTTGCCAGGATCGGCGTCCATGCTTGGGAGCAACGTATTTTACAACCAGTTCTGCTCGACATAGGAATTGAACTGATCGATAAACAATACGATGAAACATTAGCTTCAACAGTAGACTATGATCAGCTGTGCTCTGAAGTTACTCGGCTTGTAGAATCAAGTCGATTTGCTTTAATTGAGACCATGGCTGAACAAGTTGCCACTCTCCTGCGCAAGCAAATCCCCACTGCTGGTCCCATCAGCGTTCGTGTGGCCAAACCCCATGCGATCAAACATACCGACGGCGTATCCTTTTCCTTGGTTCGTTGACATCGGTTGTTTGATTACATCAGCACTCTTAAGCCAAGTTAAGCTTTGCCGTTGAAACGCCAATACACTTAATAACATGAGTCCAAACACAGCACTCATTACCATAACACCAATGGCTGGATGTAATATAACCCCCAAAGACACTAAAACTCCAGCGCATAACAAAGTCATTACTATGTTATAAGCAAAATTTGCGCGTAAATTCCAACGAATATTACTCATGGTTTGCTGCGAAACTTCCAGAAAGCGCGGCACAGCCAACAAAGACCCTGCTTCAATTAGTACATCAGCACACTGCAACAAACCAGGTGCAGCGGCTTGTGCTGCATGATTATGCTGTACAACCATGCTTACTCCGCCATTTGCACGTACAAATGATAATGCTGCAGCATCATTTAAAGCATCCCCAACAAACAATGGAATTTTTTTCTGATGTTTAATTAAATTACTGACATATGATTTTTTATCGCTCAACCTGGCTGCTCCAGGAATACTTGATTTAGCAAAAATATTTTTAATCCCTAGAACACTAGCATATGCCTGGGCTGTAGCGTAATCCGCACCAGTGCAGATATGCACTTCAACAGAATTCTGCTGTAGTGCCCGTACCGTAGTTAATGCATGCTCACGCAAAGGATCGCTGAGTACCATATGCCCACAATACTTTATATCAAGTTGATTTATTTCGGCCATATAAATAATACTAGTCCCTGCATCACATAAAACTTCTGGCACTACAATATTATATTTATACATCATATTTGCATTGCCTATTACGTAAGTGCTGTCTCTAATCTGGGCTTGAACTCCATCCGCTTCAAATACTGGCAGACAATCGATCTCTAATTTAGATTGATGGTCTGCGGCATATCGCGCAATTGCCTGACCAACCGGGTGGCCGCTGCGAGTTTCCATGGCGAATACAATATCTAAATCATCTGGTTCAAGTGATGAAAAACTCACCTCAGGTTTACCTTTGGTCAAAGTACCGTTTAAATCGAATATAACCGTGCTTACCTTAGAGGCTTTTTCCAAGGCATCTGCATGCTGAAACTTAATGCCTTGAGCTTTTTTCATACCTACAAACATGGCTAAAGGCGTAATGATACCTAAATTACACGGGCACGCAGACACCAGGACACTGATCGCACATATAATTGCAATCACTGGCGATGCATACACAGACAGTAAAACCGCAGACAAACAAGCAGTAAATAATACTACTGGGATAAAAAAATATTGTAAGAAAAACTCAGTATCTTTTTGAATCTTCGCTTTTGTACGCTCAGCATTTTTTATAGATTGATCTATGCTGGCCAAATAAGAGCTGGTTTTTTGTTGTGCATTAAACCCGGGGATTTGACTGAGAATTTTTGCATGTAAAGTTTCTGGCAAACTAATTATCTCTCCAGGAATCAGCAGCGAGTTTATTCGCTGTATTTCCTCGGACGACAATGCAGATAAAATCTTAGATTGAACGTGTACGCCTGAAACTGTTGCGGCATGCAATACACTGGATATAGTATATATAATCACATGCTGATTATCTGTAAAATCAGATGCTTGTGGTAGAACCGACATAATGCTAAACACTTCTGCCGGCACACCAGATACTCGCATTAAAAATGGTGGACTGCCTGAGGGTAAAATCATGCCTGCAAGAATTTCTTCTTGTACATCTAATTTGGCTGGTAAAATCTCTCCGGTGATATGCGTCTTCAATAAAACGGGCCGGATGTCGGCTGGACCTATATAGGCTCCATCTAGCGGAATCATTTTTTCGCCTGACATTATCTGAATTACATCACCTGGCTGGATCTGAC
>CANNIJ010000095.1 GCA_947505025.1 Legionellaceae bacterium
GGTCGATTAAGAACTGTTATAGCTGCTACATCTAGAATAATGCGCTCGGTTGCACTTTCGTGGCGCACCATTGTATTAATCTGACTTTTACAATATTATTGTCGGATCCAACCTTTAGACCATAATCATGGATTATCGTCAGCAAAAAATTAAACCTTATCTGTGGCATGCAATTGACTATGGTGGTGTTGCAATCTCCGGGATCTTGCATGCGCTAGACAAACAAGAAGTTAGACAATATTTACACTCACGCGAGCTATTAGTCTGCAGCATCAGAATACGGCATACTTTTTTTAATGTGCGGATCAAAAAACACGATCTCGATCAAATAACGCGTGAAATGGCGACATTGTTGAGAGCTGGGCTTCCTGTTCTTGCAATGCTCGATCTACTGCGGATTAATTGGACAAAATCTTATTTGTGTAACACCATTATTGCGTTGCAACGATCGGTCCAAGGCGGCATGTCATTTACCCTGGCATTATGTGAGTCAGGTTTATTTGAGCCTATCGATGTACGGCTGATTGCAGCCGGCGAATTTTCTGGCAAATTAGTTGAGGTGTTTCAATCAATTATTATATATCGCGCGAAACGCCGGCATCTAAAACGTAATATTCAAAAAGCACTAACCTACCCATTAACCGTTGGTGCTATTTCAGTTCTAATTACCCTGGGATTTATTTTTCAAGTAATCCCGAGTTTCGGGGTGTTATTTAAACAAAGTGGCGTTGAATTACCAGCAGCTACCAGGCATTTACTGCAAACTACCCAATGGTTTACAAAACATTGGACTCAGATCATTTTTATAATTTCAATAGCAATCTTACCAGCCATGTATGCTTATCGAACACAAAGTGGTTTTAGAAAAAAATTACATAATTTACTCTGTGGTCTGCCGCTATTGGGGAATTTTATACGAGCAATTGCATGTGCTCGCTTTACCCGGGCGTTATCATTAACCTGTGCCAGTGGATTAACTCAAAAGGATGCGATTGCATGTATTGCAGGAGTTACAGGTCATCCAGAGTATGATGCAGGTATCCCGGTAATGTGTGCTCAATTAGTCCAAGGCCTAGGATTATCAGCCGTTATGCTGAACTCAGGTTTATTTCCTGCTATGGTTATACAAAGGATTCAGTTAGCTGAAAGTGCTGGGTGTTTAAATCAAATGCTGCTCGACTTGTCTGATGATTTGAGCGATCAGATGGATGAACGTTTAGACCTGATTACACGCATGTTGGAGCCAGCCATCATGATTGGTTTAGGCTTCTGGATTTTTGCTTTGGTAATCGCACTGTATTTGCCATTATTTGAAGCTGGCGGACTAATGTGATCACGGCTTACTTCGATGCCTAAACAACTCAGAAAAAAACTCAGATTGATTGATCCCAATCTCCGCAAAAACTTTTTGAACACGCGGCCAACTATTTTCTTCCTCTATGCTCGCAATAATTAAATCAAAACCACGGTCCTTATCCTCAGCTACTCCCCAACCATTAATATAACATAAGCCCAATAACCTTTTGGCTTGAATGGGTTTCTGCGATACTGCAGAATTTAAATATTGGTGTGCTTCCTTGTATAGTTCTTTGATATGCAATGCATTATTCTGACTTTCAAAAACAACCTCGTCCTGGAGCTTTTGTCTGAAAATCGCCGTATCGAGTGATATTTTACCCATAATATATTCTGAGTCAGCATCATCTAACCCTGCCGCTGCACGATAGCAACACCCAACTTGTAATTTGGCAAAAGGCCATTTTTTCCTGCCGATCAAACTTGCATAAATTGTTGCAAGCTTTTTGTAAATTAATATTTCTTTTTTTAACATCAGCGGATTAGGTGGCTGATTTAATCGATCCTCTTGCATGCTTTTTAATTGCTTGATTGCACGTTTTATCCTGAATGACTTGATACCAAACATAAAATTTCCATTCCAGATATGTATATATAACTTAAAGTATAGACGCTATAACTGGGCTTTATGAAAAATAACACCTGATGGATCACAGTTCCGACAACAATGCTCAGCCAAGGCCCCGCCTAGCACACCATTGGGTGAAATCCTTATTGGATTTGATGATAGCTGAGCGAAACTCATATAGTGCATGAATGAGTTGGAGTAAACGGTGTTTTGCAAGCCAGCTGCCTAAACCTCTACTTGTAGTTAGGGTTAAAAATGGGAGGATTACTGGACAAGCTTGAGATTAATTTATAAATTGTGGGCAACTTAAAATCATTGAGATCAGGTGGTCTGAAGTTGAAAAAAATAACTCATCATACAAATAATGAAGCCAAAAATAGTAGATACACCCATTCGTCTAAATGGGATATGTATAGGGAGTTTAATTTTTAGTTGTATATGTAGGAAGACCATTACGCAAAATCCTGCTAGGCTTAGTGCCCAAACAACCCCCAACACACCCCAGCGCGGTATTAAAAAATATAGCATTAACAAAGACGTTATTGCCCCAATAGCATTGGGTAATATCAGTATTTTTGTTTCTTTTTCTGCATAAACCATCATGCTATAAACATTTGCCATTACTCGAAAAACTTCAATAAATGCCCCCCAAGACACAAATTTAGCAGCTGCTTGAAACTGCGGAGCTAGCATAAATAATGCAAGCTTCGAAGCTAAAGCGAAAAGAACAAAAAATAATAATATTAGCGAGGGAAGGATAGAGGAAGCATATGCATTCCATGCTAAAACTCGGTTTTCTTTGTCTGATGTTGTTATTTGTTTATAAAAAACTGGTTGGTAATACATTGTAAATACGGACTCAAATCCTGCGATAATTCCGGCACTAATTCCATACCCTGCCACGAAGAGACCTAGAACATCTAAGCCCAAGGTGTCCTCAACAAAAAACCGATAGCTTTGACTCTGCAACCAAGTGAGCCCTACAGTCAGTGCAATGGGCCAACTAAATTTAAAAACAGTATTAATATCTTGCTTAGATATCGTTGTTGTATCACTTTTTACGTGGTTGATTTTTGAGTGCAAAACAGAATAGCCAAAAATACCAAAGAGCACTTGTCCCAGCAATAAACCTGACAACCAATATTCAGAAGAATGCGTACAATAATGAACCATCAACACGGCGAATATCAGACTAGATAATAACGTTCCAATTGAAAGAATCGTAAACCATCCTCTAAAGCCGAGCATATTTAATGAAGGAATAGTTGTTTGATTGATAGTATTAAAAAATAGCGTGCAAAAAACAAAACACCCAATAAACCCGACAGGCAGATGAAAATCAAATATCTCAAAATAACTTACAGCACCCAAAATAGCCGAGGAAATAACAGCCATTGCAAACAGATACACAAAGTGAAAGCCCAGACGATTATTAATAACACCCGTAGCATTCCATGTATGTAGTTGGCGATTAACATACATACCTACCGGATTTATCAGAAAAGATGAAAAAAAAGCAACCGCTGTAGTAATTATAGCTATTTTTCCAAGTTCCGCAGGGGATAATAATGTTGTCACTATTCTTAGCGTAGCAAGCATTAATAGAAAATGTATAATACGCCCCACCAGTATCATTATCATGCCAAATTTTCCAGGACTTTTTTGGGCTCTAGTGAATCCGTATTACACATGAATTTCAAATCCTTTTCAGTAGCCATATAATTGCTGTAGAATATTTTTAGGCACTCCAGCAATGCCTAGCTGATCCTTCCAATTTGAATGAATAACTCACATTTATTTTTTCCAAACTGTATGATTAATGTAATCAACATAGCTTAATACTACTCTTGCTATTTGTTTTGAAACGGTTAGTGATTGATATTCTGAAACGATGGGCATTACTCTTTGAAGGCGATTATGTTGTGATCTTATTACTTTGACTGCTTCAAGCATTCGCTCTTGTCCCAGTCCACACATAATTAAAGTTCCAGCATCCATCCCTTCTGGGCGTTCATGCGTATTTCTGATAGTAACGGCAGGAAGATTGAGTAATGAGGCCTCTTCGGTAATAGTTCCGCTGTCAGAGAGCACGCAAAATGCGGACATTTGGAGATTAATGTAATCAAAAAAACCTAATGGTTTAGAAAATTGGATTAAAGGACTTAACGTATTCCCAATGTAGCTTTCTAGTCGCTTCTTAGTTCTTGGGTGTGTCGAAACATAGATAGGGTAATTATACGCGCCAGCTAATGCTTCAAGGCTTGCAAGAAACATTTGAAGATTTTCCGCTGAGTCAACATTCTCCTCTCGATGCGCACTAACTACAAAATAGGCATCTTTTTCAAAACCAAGATCATTTACTATGGTGGAGTCCTTGATTTTTGGCATGTAGTAATCAAGAACCTCGGGCATATGTGATCCTGTTTTGATAATAGTTTCTGGCTTAATACCCTCAGCAATTAGATACCGTCTAGCATGTTCGGTTAAAACCATATTAATATCACTTAAATGATCAACCACTTTACGATTAAGCTCTTCTGGAACACGTTGATCAAATCCTCGATTACCAGCCTCCATATGAAATATTGGTATTTTTTTACGCTTTGCAGAAATAACAGCAAGGCAGGTGTTCGTATCCCCATAGAGCATTAATGCATCCGGCTTAACTTTTTCGAATAAGAGGTCTGATTTTGCAATCACATCGGCTATGGACTGGGCGGTGGAGTCCCTGGATATATCTAGA
>CANNIJ010000096.1 GCA_947505025.1 Legionellaceae bacterium
AAAAACACACATAATTGTCATTTTGTGGTACTATACATAGCTCAAAGCATTTTTAAGAGAATTAGATCATGTTAAGAACACCTTCAACAAATAATCTTGGCAAAGAAAACACAAATAGGTCAGCAGAAAAGTTCGTGGATCCTATGGATCAAAAACTACTTGATAATCTAACAGCAGCTGGATTTTTAATAAACCCAGCACCGCCGGCAGTTTATCAGCCATCGCCACTTCATCTGCCAGAAATCAAAGAAAAAAAAGATGGCATTAAAATTACACCAAAGCCTTCTAGTCCTGATTGGGGGCATTGGGTATATACTGATGACGTAAAACCTCCCACAGTAAAACCAACAAATACCATGAACAGAATACCGCACCAAAGGAGTAGGTATCCATGGTTTTTGCCAGCAATTCAAGAGGCCCCACCAGCAAACAAAACACCAATAGAGACAAAGTCTGCAATGAATACAGCAGACCTATTAGTGAGCATATAAACAGAAACATCTGCCAGCAATACTAGCCCAGAATGATCACGCAAGACACTGATCATTACACAATATGTATTGCTTGGCAGCAAGCATGGGTCGATGATTGCACCAATTTTATCACGTGTAACTGGTGAAATTATTGAGCTTACAGGCGCGATTGCAGCTTAAGAACCCATATGAATAACACGCAATTCATGCTTGAGATTCACCTTATAATGCATACGTGCAATGATTTCTTGACCGCGGTAGCAACCTTTGTTAAAGATAATATATCCATTGTGCTACAATCCAATCCCGTGCGGAAAAAATAAACCTCTGGATTCAGGATAAATACTTGCACGCCCAGCTTGCAACTGCAAAACATGCCAAGATACTGAATCCATAACCTGCCAACCAGCCGCAGATAACCAAGTAATCAACTGATTATATACACTTATATCGACCAAAAGCATGTATAGATCACCATGAATTCGGTAACAACACAATCAATACCACGGCTCACTTCATTCAGCTCAGATGGCCTGGATAAACCAAGCGGCAGAAGACCAAGCGGATTGTTTAGTCGAAGACCAATCGCACGCCACTTATTTGATACAGTAATTTTTACTTGAGAGAATAAAGCCGCTTTACCCATCGATGCTTGAGTTGGATCGCACAAATCATTCGGCAAAATCAAATGCAAGCCCTGCCAGTCAACCACGCCCAATAGAGCAAGAATCCTGCCATTAACACCGCAAAATCATAACCGACTAAATGGGTTTGTATCTCTGGATGCCATGTGTCATCAAGAAGGCGTTCACACCTTGGGGTTTGGCAAAATTTACGCGGGAAGAAATTACTGGCAAGTCTGTAGCTTATCATTACCCAAAAGTTTGATAAGGATGTGCCTCATCGGTCACCCAAGATCTCAAACAAAAACAATCACCATAGCGTAGCTCCGAGCTGCGGTTTAGTCCGATGAGTCTTTTTTACAATGCGAGTCAAGCTTTGTGTAGCTTTGCTGGATTTTATCGTGCTCGCACTAAAAAAAAACCATCCATTTCCGCATAGTGCTCGGTGAAGTCGTTTAACCAATTTCACATAAAACTTTTTTTTAAAAAAAAAATCAGTTATTCTTTTTACTTCGCCGACGATCAGGGATTCGAGGAATTAGGATGAATTGTTTTAAATATGTAGCATGGCTAGGACTTTTTTGCACCTCGCTTACCTATGCCAATTTTACCAATGACGGTTTTGAAGATACATATACGCCTAGTCTTTCTTCGCCCAATGCGACAATTACGGGTTGGACATCTGCAGGATATCTTTTTACTGGCTACGCACCGGGCTTAATCTTGCCACCTAAAAGCTTAGCCGATATCACCTTGAATAGCGCACCTTCAGCTCCCAATGGGATTTCAGATATTGTCTTCTCTAATACACCTCAATCGATTTTCGACTGGTTTTTAAATAATGCAACGCCAACTACCACGATTAAATTACCGGTCACTGGCACGCAAACCGCCATGATTAATTTGAGATCAGTTAATAGTCAGCAAAGTGTGTCAGGCACCTCTGTTAAACCTCAGGGGTGGCGAACTTATGGGCAGCAAGCAACCGCTTTAAGTCAAACCATTACTATCACAAATGCCGATCTCTCTTCTGGGCTTGCACATATTCGTTTTAAAATTGCCCCAGTATTGGAAAATCCTGCCCACGCCGCCAAACAACAACCTTTTTATGCTATCCAAATTAATAATCTCACCACAGGTAGGGCAGGCTTAAATCCTTTGTTTTTCCAATGGAGTTATGCAGGTCAAGCAGGTGTGCCTTGGCAAACCCTGTCAAAAAAAGGCAGTAACTCAGGCAGTAATGCAACCTATAACTACACCGATTGGCAAAATTTCGATTTTGCTCCTGGCCCTGGTCTTAATGGCATTAATGTTGGAGACCAAATTCAATTGATAGTACTTGCCGCAGGTTGCTCTCCAGGCGGGCATGATGGGCATATCTATTTAGATGATGTCAGTACTGTACCGCTCACACCAACAACGCCTTCATTATTGATAAATGTTTCAACGACAAGCACCACGGTAGCGGCTGGTCAATCGATTACTTATACCTATACTTATACAAATAATGGTTCAACTGACGTTCAAAACGTAACTGTTCAGGCGCATATGCCACAGACGCAGGGTACGGCCACACCGTTTGATACTATCTTTAGTAGTACTACCTGCCCAATTCCTAATTTCGATGCCACAACCAATTTGCTTAATTGTTCTGTGAAACTCGCGGGAACCGCACTCGTGGCGGGTGAGACAGGCACATTTACCATGACCATTTTAGTGCCCAGCAATTGGCAACCTTCTTATGGCCCAATTAACAATGGAAACTATCCGATTCAGGGGGCAGGTGTCAGCCCCGTATTGGGTAATTTAGTCCAAACCAATATTATGGCTGGCACGCCTCCTCCGAACGTAAGCAATTTGGTGGTCAATGTCAGTGGAATGAATAATAACAATTTAACCGCCAATACCGCCTATGCTGGGTCTTACTCCTGTAACAATCAGGGGCCAGCAGATGCAACGAATGCCACGTGTAACATTAGTAATTTGCCGGATGGGTTAACCGTAACAGGTTGCACCATTACAGGAGGACCTAATCCTTTTGTTGAACCCAGTACTATCCCTGCAGGTGATACCGTCTCCTGTCAGGTCGCTGGAGTACCTACTTCTGATATCTCTCGACAAATCGATGCTGTGGTGCAATCCATTGCTGCCAATAATCAAAACTCGATCAGCAATTATGCGGTGGTTCCTTTTAATATTTATAACAATCCGGTGTCAGTTCCTGCAACACTAAATGGCTCTCCAGTCTTAAGCCCGGCTAGAGTCTGTTGTGGCCGACCGGTATTGATGCTTGACTTATCCATCCCAAGTGATTTGGCTGCCACCTATCGGGTTGTTAGTACCACTGGAAATATTAGTTGTAGCATTGGAAGCACTGGACCTAATTTTTACGTCAAAGTGCTTGGAAGACCGGGTACTTGTACCCTACAAGGTACCAAGAATGCACAAATTTCTGCACCTTTGGCAGCGGTTCCCGCCAACTACTGGATGTTCAGTAAATTAACAGGCAAAAGATTTGTCGTTGAGGTTTGAGTTTTCAAGAACGAGCGAGCACAGATCAATCACCACCGACCAAAGAAAACACCCGGAATTTTCACTTAAACCAAATTTATCATTTTTCACATTCACGCTTAATAAAGTGCTATAGCTAACTCGTATTAGGCATAAGTTGTGTTGGATTTTGACGTCCATAAGCAATTGCATTGAACATATCATCCCACGAATCGATGAGGTACTCCTTAAACATACCGCGCATTTTTTCCCAGAGGCTTGTTCTGGATTTAAATTTAGCGCGCGCGGCTTTAAATAGAGGACAACACAGTTCCTGCACTTGGTCGATAAAGAAAGCCAGCATCAAAAGCATGCCAAACACAGAGCAGAGATTAGCGTATCCATGCCCAAAATTATGTGAAAAATTATAGCCTTGGTTCTTCAGTGTATTAAATGCATTATTCTCAATTCGCCAATTTACGCGTCCTCCTCGCATGATTTGATAAACATTATCATTAGTAATTGTTAGATCGGTTACCCAGCAAAAATGTTGCTGCTCACCTTTTTTATTTATTTCCCAATATTCGAGGAAATTCGTTTTAAAATCATGACTGTTGTTCAATTGCACCTGATTGATATAGCGATATGTGTGAGTCGTACCATCTTTTGTTTGATGGGTGTATTCACTGCATGCGGCTGTTTTAATAAAGCCAAACAGAAACTTATGGTCGCCAGGTTTTGCGCCAACAATGTAGCGCATATCCAGCCGATTTAAATCAGTTAAATGAGGCACATTAGACGCCAGGCTGTCCTCTACAACAATAAATTTCATATGCGGATGTTCACGCCTGGCATCCGCGTATAATCGCTTTGCAGCATTGCGCTCACAATCGTTTTTTGTAAAACCATCGGCTTTCATAATGGGTTCAGGTGCGAGCGGTAATGCAATCCTGTTGTCAGGATGAACAACTGCGGCGCAAAACATGTTGTGGTAATAGGAAATATCCTCTGCTGGATGCTTTGTTTTATAATGCTCCGCAACCAATGCTTTTATCTGA
>CANNIJ010000097.1 GCA_947505025.1 Legionellaceae bacterium
CGGTAAATATATAAATTTACGCTCTGCTGTGGTTTTTGGTGGGGTTAAAATTAACCCCCAAATGATGGCTTTGCGTGGTGGTGTCGATATTTTAGTGGCCACCCCAGGACGACTATTGGATTTATATCAACAAAAAGCTGTACGTTTTGATCAGCTGCATGCTTTAGTGTTAGATGAGGCCGATCGTATGTTAGATATGGGCTTTATTCATGATATAAAACGCATCATGGCTTTACTGCCAAAAAAACGACAAACGCTTCTTTTTTCCGCGACTTTCTCTAGTGAAATATGCCAGTTAGCCAAAAGTTATCTCAATCAACCGAAAGAAATCAGCGTCACACCACGCAACACGGCCGCAGTTTCGGTCAAACAACATTTACATCCAGTCGACAAAGGTAAGAAAGCGGCTTTATTATCCAGTCTAATTCTGGATCAACGCTGGCATCAAGTCCTGGTATTTACACGCACAAAACATGGCGCCAATCGTCTGGTAAAATCTTTACTTGCAGATAACATAAAATCACTGGCAATTCACGGAAATAAAAGCCAGCCGCAACGAACCAAAGCCCTGCAGGCATTCAAACAAGGTGAAGTACAGGTTTTGGTTGCCACAGATATCGCAGCTCGCGGAATTGATATTGATCAATTACCAATAGTGATTAATTTTGATTTACCGGATGTGCCGGAAGATTACGTACATCGCATTGGACGTACCGGACGTGCTGGAGCCGAAGGACAAGCCATTTCATTAGTATCTGCAGATGAACACAAGCAACTACAAGCAATTGAACATCTGTTAAAACAGCAGCTTGAACGCAGAGTCGTCGATGACTTTGCTCCAGATCATGCAGTACCACCATCAAGATCTGCTGGAAACACCGCACGAGTAACTGCACACAAGCCTCACCATGTGCGTACAGACGATAGATTCACAAATGCGACGCAGCCAAGAACCAATAGCAACGCCAGGAAGCCACAGTCTCGTGCACGCAAAACAACTAATGAGGCCTCACGCGTGCATTAATTGCTCTATGTAGCGCCGGCAGGTTAATGGTTTACGTATATAATGTATTGATGGTTGCGTGCCGCCGGTGCCAGTAATCATCAATGATCCAAAACCGAATATACTACCAAATATAGATTGACGTACATCGATGCTTTCTATCTTATTTAACGGCAGATCAATGGTTTGACGAATTAAAATGCCTGAACATAAGATCAAGTGCTTTTGCTTGATAATTAAATAAGAAAAATGGTAGGTTAATGCCATAGTGCCGGCCCAGATCAACATAAACCCCATGGAAAATAACACTAATACTTCAAAAGGATATACATCAATGCATACTGCCATTAATATAAGTAAGAACAAGATTAACAATGGCCAGAAGAAAATAATCCAATGCAGGCGTGCCTTATAGACTATTTGGTTATTATCAGTCATTTTTAGATCCTCTATAAAATAAATATCGAAAATTAAGGGTATTATGCATCCTATTCAACGATGTCTCAATCCACAACTGATTGCAATGTGCAAAAAATCAATTCAAATTGAATCTCTAAACGATAAAGTTAGTGATTACTTGCCAGTCACATTAAAACCACACTGTACTGTGGCTAGCTTTACTCAGGGTTGTTTAAACCTGATTGTAGACGACCCTGTATGGGCAAGTTCATTGCGCTTTATCCTACCTGAAATGCGCGATAAATTACGCGTTCAAGCCGGAATGTATCAACTCACCTCAATAAAAATCACCATTAACAAAAACTGCAACACACCTAATAAAGCTAAAGCCAAACCCGGGAGAGAATTGTCAGCTCAGGCACGCAATATTATTCAAGATAGCAGTGAACAATGTAGTTATGAGCCATTAAAAAAAGCTCTACAAGCTCTGAGCAAGACACCCAAAGTTGCTTAGAATCATTGAGTTGCTAGCGCTGGAGTCAGAGAAAAGACAGCTGAGTCAGCTGTCTCCGGCATGTCCATGTGCGTATACTCCCATGCATCTGCATGCAGCATCAGTTCACGTAATAATTTATTATTCAGCTCGTGACCAGACTTATAACCTTCAAACGCCCCCATAAAGCTTGAACCTAACAGCGATAAATCGCCAATCGCATCCAGAACCTTATGTTTTACAAACTCATCCGGGAACCTAAGACCATCTTCATTTAAGACACGATAATCATCCACGACAATTGCATTATCTAAACTTCCGCCCCGGGCTAAATCAGCTTCACGTAATTTTTCATAGTCAGATAAAAACCCAAAAGTACGCGCACGACATACATCTTTAACATATGATGTTGTAGAAAAATCAAATCTAGCTGATTGTGGCTTGCTATTGAAAACTGGATGATCGAAGTCAATTGTAAATGATACTCTATAACCATCGTATGGCAGAAATTGCACATACTTCTCACCGTCTTGCACACGTATTGGTTTTAGAATCCGAATAAAACGCTTGGGTGCTTGTTGCTCACGAATGCCGGCCGATTGCAGCAAAAACACGAATGGAGCTGCACTACCATCCATAATAGGGATTTCTGCAGCATTAAGGTCGATGTACGCATTATCAATCCCCAGACCCGCCAAAGCAGACAGTAAATGCTCTACTGTCGAAACTTTTGCGCCGTTGTGTTGCAACGATGTGCATAACATTGTGTCAAATACATTTTCATATGATGCAGGAACTTCGACGACCGGATTTAAATCTACGCGCCTAAAAATTATTCCAGTATTTTCCGCAGCAGGACAAAAAGTTAAAAAGACTTTATGTCCTGAATGTAATCCAACGCCGGTCGTTGGGATTTTTTTCTTGAGCGTTCTTTGCTTAACCATTCTGGATCCTATGTTGTCGTCTCTTCCTGTCGACGTAAAAATGCAGGGATCTCCAAGTAATCAACATCCGGCACAGCTTCACTCACTTTTTTAAAATTGCTAGATACTACTGGTGCAGCAGGATGCTTGCGCATCACAGCAGGACGTTCCAATTCACTGTAATCCAATGAACCATCCAGACGAATCGCATCTGCAAGACGCCCTTTATGCTGAGGTACAGTGTTCATCACACGCTGTTTTATATCACCTAAACCAGTAACAATAACGGTTACACGCAACTCATCGGTCATATCAGGATCAATCACGGTACCTACAACCACTGTGGCATCATCTGAAATAAAAGTCTTCACCACATCACCAACTTCTTCAAACTCGCCAATTGACATGTCTAAACCAGCAGTGATGTTCACTAATATACCACGTGCGCCGGAAAAATTCACGTCTTCTAACAACGGAGACGCAATCGCAGCCTCAGCTGCCTTGCGTGCACGCTGCTCGCCAGTAGCACTTCCAGTACCCATCATGGCCATGCCCATTTCTGACATTACTGTACGTACGTCCGCAAAATCTACGTTAATCAAACCTGGACGTGTTATTAAATCTGCAATCCCTTTAACTGCACCTAACAAAACATTATTCGCCGCTTTAAATGCATTTAATAAACTAATATTTTTACCTAACACACTCAGTAATTTATTATTTGGGATTGTGATCAAAGAATCAACATGTTCCGCCAAACGACGAATACCATCCTCTGCAGATAAAGCTCGTTGACGACCCTCAAAAGAAAAAGGCTTGGTCACAATTGCTACCGTTAAAATCCCCAACTCTTTGGCAATCTCAGCAAAAACTGGAGCTGCACCAGTACCTGTACCACCGCCCATACCAGCAGTAATAAATACCATATCAGCACCACGTAGCATGTCTTTGATGCGCTCACGGTCTTCTTCTGCGGCTTCACGACCTATTTGTGGATTGGCACCCGCACCCAATCCTTTAGTTAGAGCGTCACCCAACTGAATCAAGGACTGTGCTCGCGAGTTTTTTAACGCTTGCGCGTCAGTATTTGCACAAATAAACTCAACGCCCTCAATGTTTTCTGAAACCATGTGTTCAACTGCATTACCACCGCCACCACCTACACCAACAACCTTGATCACTGCATTAATTAGTTGGTTTTCAATTTGATCGAACATATCATACCTCATGTAAAGTGATCTTAAAGGATCTCGTTCTAAAAATTACCGTTCACCCATTGTCGCATGCGTGTCCACATGCCCGTACGTGTTTGATGCATATGAGGTACACGATAGCCACCATCATATTGCTGGCGAAATCCATGTAACAACAATCCTACGGCAGTAGCCAGTGATGGATTGGACGTAGCTTCAGTCAATCCAACTAGATTTTGTGCTGTACCTTGACGAACCGGCATGTCAAAACATCTTTCAGCTAACTCTAGTGCGCCGGTAACTTTTGAAGCGCCTCCAGTTAGCACAATTCCTGCAGCCAGCATTGAATCAAAACCACTTTGGCGTATTTCATGACGCACTAACATAAACAACTCTTCATAACGCGCAGCTACAACATCTGATAATGCTTTAGATGAGATTTGTCGTCCTGGACGATCATTAACGCTCAAAACATCAATCATCTGATCTGCATTTGCCATTTCAGACAATGCACAACCGTAATTTAATTTCATCGCTTCGGCTGACTTTGTTGGCGTACGTAATGCCATGGCAATATCATTCGTAACCTGATCACCTGCGATCGGTATCACAGC
>CANNIJ010000098.1 GCA_947505025.1 Legionellaceae bacterium
GCAACCACATCCTCTGACTGTTTGGGCATAATGTGTAATTTACATTTCAATTCATTGGCTAATCGCGTTAGTTCACTGTCATAACGCCCGTCATCGCATCTAAAAACACATATGTGATTTGGAATTGTTATACTAAGGTTTTGGTTATCAAGTATGGCCTGAAGATAATCGCTCGGCGCTGTACCACCACCCAGGGCCCCAAGAGAGATGACCATAACTTTATCATTATCTTGAATATCGCCTATAGGTGTTATCTCTTTATTTTTGAAGCTACTACAGACCATTGGATTATCTTTTGGTGCGATTCCTGACAATCCTATAGATCTGTTTTTAATCCATTGCCTGCAATCACTACTATGATTTACGTAATGAACTGTAACTTGTTGAGCTTGAACATCTGAAAGTTTATTTAATGGAGTAGTATAATGTGTGGCTCCTGGTGTTAGCAGATCCGTTATATATTGTTCTATTTTTATTTGAGGATGTTGATTAGGATTTGCTTTATTAGCAAGCCAAGCATTATATTCAATGACAGCGTCACATAGTCCAGCAATACCCTGTGCCTGTGTATTAATTAATGAGGTATATGGGTTGCCCTCATTATAGGCTGCTGTTAACTTTTCAAGGAAATAAACTCTGACAACATCACGATGATTCCAGTCCATAATCCATTGCATGTTGATGGATTTTTTGATGTCTTTGGTTAGTCCTTGTTTTTGTTGGCAATTAAAAATAGCTATAAATTCATACTTTTCATCGTATGCATCCATTAACTCGATGAATTTTGCTGAACTATTTTTCTTTACAATATCGCTTATTTCCTGACTGACCAGATCCATGGTCGGTAGGTTCGGTATTTGAAATATGTAATTAAATACACGTAATAACGGGTTATTGCTTAAGTACATAAGTATGTATAGTAATTTTTGAGAAACCTTTAGTTCTAGAGTTTTTTTTGGTGGTTCATGATCTGGGAAATCAACTTCATGATTACGCAGCTGATGGCACGCCATTATATTTTTAGCTGCAGCAATATGCCCACCACCACCACTACTCGCAATTACTAATGGTCTTTCTTTAGGCATACTAAGTTCTCCTCACTTCATTTGTAGGGGAACATTCCTTGTCATATTAGTTTGCACAACAACCTGAGTTCGAATTTCCTTATTCAGGTCACTCTGGTTTTCCTGGGTATAATACCATCATTTGATAGAAAATACAACCACCAAGTGCTAGCGTTAATCAAGTTTGTCGATTTTATCTCTCTGAGTGAGTAAACTTGCTTGTACCAATTGCGCTTGTTCTAGCTTTTCTTGCATTGACTGTAGAATTTCTGCTGGAGCTCGCGCAACAAATGTTGGATTATCTAGCTTGCTAATAAAGTGCTGAATGTCATTGTCAGTTTTCTTGAGTTCTTTTGCTAACCGTGCAAGTTCGGTTGCTTTGTCGATTAAGCCTGCCATCGGTATAAATATTTCTAATTCACCCACCATGGATGCTGCGGATACAGGCGGCTCTTCATGATCCTGCATGTAGTAGATCGTACTTAATTTGCCTATAGATTTGAGTATATGATTATATTTTTCCAGCAGATCTTTGCAGGGATTTACCTGGCGTAAATGCAGCTGAATACGTGCTGCAGGACTGATATTCATTTCGCTACGTAGATTACGAATGGTTTGAATAATTAATTTTACCCAGTTAATCTCTGCTTCGATTTCTGGATGTATAAACTGAAGCTCTACCTGTGGATATGCGCAGTGCATTAGTGTGTCACTAGTTTCACTAGTTAATTTGGTCATGCGTTGCCAAATTTCTTCCGTAATAAAAGGAATAATCGGATGCAGTAAACGGAGTAATTGATCTAAAACGTGAATTAATGTGCGCCGCGTTCCGCGCTTCATTGCACTTAAAGCGTGTTCATCCAACAGCACAACTTTAGATAATTCAATATACCAGTCACAATACTCATGCCATACAAATGCATATAAGGTATTGGCCAGTAAGTCAAAGCGCTGCTGTTCAATATGTTGATGACATAGCTCAGTTGTATGCTGTAGCTGTGACAGGATCCATTGATCAGCTGCACTGTATTGAAATGGACCATCGTCGAGTTCGTTACTGTCATCTTCAGTACTTAATAATACGTACCGGGCAGCATTCCATAATTTATTGCAAAAGTTACGATAACCCTCTACGCGCTGTAAATCAAAACGCACAATCCGGGTATTGGAGCCCAAAGAACAAAATGTAAAACGCAAAGCATCTGTGCCAAAGGCTGATATTCCTTGTGGGAATTGTTTTCTAGTGGCGGATTCAATACTTTTACGTGCTGAGTTTAACAGCAGGTTACTAGTGCGTTTCTTGACTAGCTCGTCCAAAGAAATGCCGTCAATGACATCAATCGGATCTAACACATTGCCTTTTGATTTAGACATTTTCTTACCATCATGGTCGCATACCAGACCAGTAATCAAAATTTCTTTAAATGGTACTTTGCCCGTGAATTTAAGGCCTAACATGATCATTCGGGCAACCCAGAAAAATATAATATCAAATCCAGTGACCAAGATTGATGTTGGATAAAATTGCTCTAGATCTTGAGTGCGTTCCGGCCAACCCAGCGTAGCAAAAGGCCATAGAGCTGAAGAAAACCAGGTATCTAAAACATCAGCATCCTGCCGGAGTGGCATATTAGCATCTAGTGTATATTTGAAGCGCACATCATTTTCGCTGTAACCAACGTAAACCTTGCCTTGAGGGTCATACCATGCAGGAATACGGTGCCCCCACCAAAGTTGTCGGCTAATGCACCAATCAGTGATGTTCTCCATCCATTGAAAGTAAGTTTTACTCCAGTTTTCGGGTACGAAACGTATATCACCACGACGCACGGCTTGGATGGCAGGTTCAGCTAATGGCTGAGTTTTTACATACCATTGGTCGGATAGTAGTGGTTCCAGGATTGCATTAGATTTTTCACCGCGTGGCAACATTAATTTATGCGGTAGAGTTTTTACAAGCAAGCCTAAAGTCTCTAAATCCTTAACTATAGTTTCACGTGCAGCAAAGCGATCCATGTTCTGGTATTTACTGGGCACCTGAGTGTTTAATGTTGCATTTTTATGCAAGATGTTGATCATCGGCAAGTTATGTCGCACCGCGATTGCATGATCATTAAAGTCGTGTGCTGGAGTTATTTTTACACATCCACTGCCAAATAATGGATCTACATAAGTGTCCGCGATGACCGGTAATGTACGTGCACTTAAAGGTAAATTAACTTGTTTTCCGATCAGATGCTGGTATCTAATATCATCTGGGTGGACTGCAACTGCAGTGTCGCCAAATAAAGTCTCGGGTCGTGTGGTGGCAACAATCAAAACTTCATCACTATCAACTACAGAGTAACGCATGTGCCATAGAAAACCATCTTCTTCAGTAGAGATTACTTCTAAATCAGATACAGCAGTGCCCAATACCGGGTCCCAATTTACCAGACGTGTACCGCGATAAATTAAACCCTCATCATACAGCTGAACAAATACTTTATTAACTGCACCCACAAACCCTGGATCCATTGTAAAGCGTTCACGTGTCCAGTCTACAGAAGAGCCCATGCGGCGCATTTGTTGAGTGATTTGATCACCGGAAGTTTTTTTCCAATCCCACATGCAGTCTAGAAATTCATCTCGCTGCATATCTTTACGTGCGCGTCCAGTTGCAGCCAACTGCTTTTCTACGACTAATTGAGTTGAGATCCCCGCGTGATCAGTCCCGGGTTGCCACAGTGTGCGTGATCCAATCATGCGTTGATAGCGCGTTAATATATCCATGAGTGTGTGTTGAAAACCATGACCCATGTGTAAGCTGCCAGTGACATTCGGTGGTGGTAACATAATACAAAAAGGTTTGCCGGTACCATGCGGTTTAAAATATTGTTGCTGTTCCCACTGTTGGTAGCGTGTTTGTTCAATAGCTTGCGGGGAATATGTTTTATCCATAGTGAGTTCCGGGAAAGTTAAAAGAACCATACATATATTTGCGCGGAGTATACCATATCAAATGAAGTAATAAAGACCATGCCCTTTAAATAATATAAGATCAGCTTTATACTCTGCTTTTTATTCTATGAGTCAATTTTTTATGTCTGATTTTCTTCAGGATATGCACCAACGCAGAACCTTTGCAATTATTTCTCATCCTGATGCTGGAAAAACAACAGTTACTGAAAAATTGTTGCTGTTTGGGGGCGCAATTCAATTGGCGGGTACCGTGAAAGGGCGTAAAGCTACGCGCCACGCTACATCTGATTGGATGGAGATGGAAAAAGAGCGTGGAATTTCGATCACAACGTCGGTCATGCAGTTTATGCATCAAGGTTACGTGATGAATTTATTGGATACTCCTGGCCATGAGGATTTTTCCGAAGATACTTATAGAACTCTGACTGCGGTTGACAGTGCATTAATGGTAATTGATGTGGCAAAAGGGGTTGAAGAGCGCACAGTTAAGTTGATGAATGTTTGTCGATTACGCGACACACCGATTATGACTTTTATTAACAAGATGGATCGAGA
>CANNIJ010000099.1 GCA_947505025.1 Legionellaceae bacterium
AACGCCAGCGCATAATCCTTTAGATGCATATAAAATCCATCCTGAAGCGTATGCATTAGTTGAGGTGCTTCTGCAAGAATATAATGGTGATCTTCCGGCTCTATTCAGCGGAATAAACACACACCAGCCGGAGAACTACGTTAATCCGCATATGTCGTTAGAACTGGTACGCGATATATTTTATGCGCTTGAGGCAGCACCACAGGATCCGCGACAGCTTTACGTATTTAAAAAACCTGCTATTAAGTCAGAACCACGTCGAGAACCAGTCAACAAAGTACTTAAACCGCGTGTAAATGCACCTAAAACCATGCCATTTAATACGAGCATGGCTGATGCCTTTGCTAAATTAAAACGAGAGGTTTCATGACGCAGGTGATCGAAACGATTGATGAATTAAAATCATGGGTTGCAAGTCTTGCTTTAATTATTGAGGATAATGGCGATTTAGGATCTGCGTTTTATCAGACAATTATTCAAGCGCCGGATGTCGCACTATATTTGATCGAGCTAATGCAGTCATTAAAAGAAGCTGATTGCGATGGTGAGCAAAGCTCTTATTACTCAGCGTGTATATTTGCGTTAGATGTATGCGTATCCCAGTTACATTCTGGCGCTGAAAGTGGGCATAAATGGGCAGAGAAAACTTTAAAACAATTAATGCAGCGTTTATCTGCGGCATTAAATGCCAACACACACTCTTTGGGTTTTTGGTTGCCGATTTTAAATTCTTTTTATGATGTACGCGTAGAGTTATCTGATGAATTAAAGCAGTCATATTTATCTCTGGCTACGCAGGAGGAATCGTTTACCCCTGAGGGAGATGTGTTACATTTAAACTCGATTCGTGACTTGATCTCTGAATTATCGTATTTATCAGTTTTCGACATCGCCGAGCATTTCTTCGCACAAAGTTACGCAATGCCACCGGACTTTTTCTCTGATTTGTTGATTGACTTGTACAATATGGATGAAGGGCATGAAATTGCATTGTTAATGTTGCTGCACCCAGATCCCGAGGTTCGAGCCGAGGTCATCGACACTTTGGCCGGGATAATGCCCGAACTAACCTTAAGCTCTATTGCTTTAACCCGTCTACAAGCAATTAAATCTTGGTATCCAAGCAATTACCATGCACAAATGGACCATTGGATTAAAATGCAAAGAAAAAAAGGCGTGGTCTACGTAACAAGCGTTCCCAGTACCTTGGTTAGCCTACACGCAACTGAAGTTGATGGCAGCGGAGCTCAGGGGATATTTTTTACTTTAAGGCGTAACAGAAAACAACGCTTGTGTGGATTATTATTCAAGCAAGCTGTTGGTTTAAAAGAAGCATGGATGACAACTGCATTGTCTGCGGCTGATGCGAAACGTTATCATGAGGAAGCATTTGATGATCGCGTCATGCTACGTCCAGTTGATCTGGAGTATTTGCAAACAATGACTAACCATTTTCTATCCTTAACGATTGCACATGGTTCAATGCCTGATTTACATTTATTAGAAATTCAAGAAGCACTGGGTATAACCTTTGTGCCTAGAGGTTTAAATGTTCCTGAACTATTTGCGACTTTATCTATAGCCGTAGTGCCATTTACTGCAGCACGCGTTGATCAGGCACTAAAGCGCAGCATGATCTGGGCCAAGCAAAAACGTTTCACTGATTCTTGGTATCAAGAAAACATACACATCGATAAATTAGTCAACCGCTGCTGTACTTTTGTCAATGGAGAGCGGCGCTGCAGGGTCGAAGATGCCATGGATATGGTGTTTGCTGAAGAGATAGAGTTACACCGTGCGCACTGGCATTTTCATTTTTTATGGATGGCTTTTTGGTTAAAATCCGGTGCACGTAAAAATGAAAAAACCTGGGAAGATGCGTTATTATTAGCATATGTAATCGAACAAGGTATGCCAATGTCACAGATCCCATTAATGCGATCTATTTGCAATCAATCAGTCATCAATAGCTTACACACCATGCAAGAACGACGCACGCATTTGAATCAAGAGTAAGCTTAGTTCTGAATATGGAGACCAGCAACCTACTTGTAGCTAAAATTAATCTTTTTTGATATAATTAAGTACATAAATGCTGTGGATTGGAACTATATATGCTCACATTAACTGAAGCACACAACACTTTCGAGAAAAAAGTATATGTAACCAAAGGTGTAAAGAAAACAACTGGATATGACTGCGACACATACGCAGCACCATTTATCCATGCCTATAATGATTTTGAAATGGCACTATATCCACGCATAGTATTAGCGCGAGAATTCTGCGACCAAAAATATACAATCCGGAGATTCCTGGTGGTTCAACCTCTGGCAGAAGCCATCCAAGGAACGCATGTGGCCATAAAACCGCATCGTGCAATTTCATTAAATAACGGCCGGGCATTCAGCTGTGCATTAGAATGTCAAATACTTGTATATAATGACAATGAACGTGTATGTTCTGAGAATCAAAGTGTGCATACACATGGCGGCACCTTATCGCCAGGTGTTGAGTCTACTGGGTTAGTCGACAGTATACGTAACAAAGCAACTGATGTATTAATCACATCATATGTTACCGACAATACAAACCAGCAAATTATTATAACCGAACATTGTTTGTTAACTATCGATCATCTCAGCCAGTTTGATAGACTACAAGCACCCACAACAGCAGATCTTACCGGGATAAATCCGGTATTAGACACCGGATTAGAACGTTTTTTTAGCCAAAACTTTGAATTAGATAAAAACCGGATGCAGCCTACTCCAGTTGTTCCTGAACAATTGCTCACCCAACTAAACAGTAAATATAACGAATTAAATACTTTAAGTACGCCTAAATACGCGGCATTAGGCGATATAATTGCCTGTTTAAACGCATTAAAGGCGGGAACGACTGGACTTCAAGAGGGTATCCAGAGAATCTCTGCACAATTGGCGGTGTTAGCTGAGCACCGAAATCCGATCCACCGGGCCTTTGAATACTTTTTTAGGAATGGTCTTAAGGTTAACTTTTTCAGCACTAAATCTCTCAAGCTTGCTGAGAGATTGCTGAATGAACTCAATTCCCCCCTGTGTCAGGATAGATCAACCAGCACAATATAACAAAATTATAGCATCTAAGCGACTGCCCGCTCCATAGCTAACATGCAAATAAATTTGACAAAAATAGATTTTGCCGGTATTGTTATTGCCCAATAAAGTCCTTTAGGATGCAAATGTATTTATTAATTCTTTTTTGTATTACATTTTCTGGCACGATTTTTTCCGCACAAATTACTAATAATATTGATGGTGTTGGTCCTCAAGGACTAACACGCCCGTATATTTGCGTTCAAAATACTGCTGGGCAAGTCGGATTAATCTTAGCGCCCAATCAATCTGGCGATGCTAACCAAGCATCTGGAAATAAATACTATGCTGGTGCAAGTTTACGCTTTGGTGGCTGTAACCCAGATAATAGCTATCTGGGTTACATTGGATTTTCAGTCGATGCATCCGGGCACAACTCTATTAGTGGGTATTCACCACCTAATGGCGTACATGTTGTCTATAGCCAGCCCAATATTGATAGCAATGGAGTGGTTGGTGGAGCTATCCGTTATACGCCAATAGAGTTCAATCCTACACTACATCAACCGCAAGTAACTCCAAACACTTTTTTTGCCGGAATTAATTTATCTGGACTAGAGTTTGGCCAAGTAATCGAACCTTTTGTCATTCCAAATCTTTCAAATGCTGATAGCAAATCAATTCAATCAGATTTAAAAGATACTAATGCATTTATTGATGGCGGTATGAATACAATTCGAGTGCCAATTAGCTGGGGTTATCTGCAACTAGATGGACCTGGAGTTGGACCGATCAATCTAGGGTATTATGAGAATTATATCCGTCCTTTGTTACAAACTCTGACACAAGCTCACGTATATACTATGATCGACTTACATGCCTACATGCGTTATTCAAAATTTGGACACGAGTACTCTGGTTGTGGCGCTAATGGCAAATGTCCTGACGGTACTCTGATACTGGATCCGGCAGCATATCAGTCAGTTTGGGGTCAATTATTCAGTTTAATCCAACAGGATCAAACGATTGATAAACAGTATATTATGCTGGATCTGGTCAATGAACCAGTCGGGATCCCGGATGACAAAGTATTTACCATTCAAGCTGGTCTGATTACTTTTTTACGTAATCAAGGTTTTGATGGATATATTCTTGTAGAAGGTAATAATTGGTCTGGATTGCATTCCTGGGCCACAGAAACATGGACTGGTGCAGCCGGTAAAATATACAGCAACGCAACACTCTTTACTCGCAAAAATTTTGCTCGAGCCGGTATTACCGATTTATCTAAAATATTGATCAATGTACATCAGTATTTAGATAGTAATTATAGTGGTACACATGATGACTGCCAGCAAAATTTAGAAACCACAGGTCCCAGTGGATTTAACTTAAAGTTATTCGCTAATTATCTAAAAGATAACGAATTACAAGCTATTGTGA
>CANNIJ010000100.1 GCA_947505025.1 Legionellaceae bacterium
CCTACTTCCTGCCCATTCGAGTTAAAGATACGATAAAAAAAATCAAGTCCTGCATTTCTACTAGGCTCAACTATCAGGCATTGGTCAAATCCTACTCCGGTATCACGCTGAGCCCATGTTACAACATTTTCCCTGCTGATTTGCAATTGTTGATTTACACAATCAATGACCATAAAATCATTGCCCAGGGCGTGCATTTTAGTAAAGTGTATGGGCATGTGGTTTTTTTTCCGTATATAATGGACCGCGTTGCCCGCAAGCACTTAAACAGAATAAAGTGCATAGTATGAATAGGCCGGATAATACTGCTAATTTTTTAGACATCTGTCCGATACCGGCAGTTGATTGGCATAGCTACATGCTAGAACAAGGCCTTTTATAAAGCAAGTATAGTTGGTAGAGTTATAAACTATTGGCATAATAGATTTAGATGGTGGCCAGACCTGGAATCGAACCAGGGACACAAGGATTTTCAGTCCTTTGCTCTACCGACTGAGCTATCTGGCCAAGAGCATGCTATTAGACCCTGAGAATGCTTTTGAGTCAAGATATTTTATCATCACGTACAGAGTTCTTTACTGTTTTTGCCCAGGGGTTCTCTATATCAAACACTGGAACCAGCTCTAGTGGGTGAGAATGTGTTTTTGCATGAATAAAAACAGTTATTCTGTGTTATAAGATAATTTAATTAACTCCCCATTCAAAAGGATAAATATGAGGCCGCATCTGCTGATTTTTGGCTTTGGCTATACTGCACATTTTTTAGCAAAAAAAATGCAACAAATAAATTTTACCGTCACCGCCACCACTAGAAATAATGATACTGTGGGTTATGATAGTAATTATGAGTGCGAGGTTATCCATTTTTCAGAAAAAAGTGTTGATCTGGCGTTAGCCAATGCCGGACATATACTTGTGAGCACGCCGCCAAACATGGTTCATGGTGATCCTGTATTAGCCAATTTCGGCAATTTATTGAAAAAATATATTAAAAATATTGAATGGATCGGATATTTATCATCCACGAGCATTTATGGCGATCATCATGGCAATTGGGTTGACGAGTCTAGCGTATCAATCGCAACCGGAGATCTTGGTGCCGCACGGCTTGCTGCAGAGCATCAGTGGATTGCCTTTGCGCAAGAGCATCAGTTGCCGTTAAATATTTTTAGATTGTCTGGTATTTATGGTCCGCAACGCAATGTCTTGGAACGGTTGATAGCTGGTAAAAACGATACAATTGTCAAGTCCGGCCATTTTTTTTCCAGAATTCATGTTGAAGATATTGTGTTAGCTTTAATTGCATCTATAAAAAATCCACAGATGGATATTAATATTTATAATGTTGCTGATGATGCACCAGCTCCAAACTACGTTGTTGATGAGTATGCTGCATCTTTATTGCAACTAGCACCCTTAAAAAGGGTAGATTATGCCGCGGCGGAATTATCTCCTATGGCTAAAGAATTTTATGCACATAATAAAAGGGTTTCAAATGCACAGCTGAAACGTGAGCTAAATATACAGTTAGTTTATCCAAGCTATAAGGAAGGCTTGGAGTATCTGCTGCGCCAGATCCATAGTCGTCGCATTAAGATTTAAGCAACCGGCTGTGGGTTAGGACTCGTTTTAAAATAGATGTCGATGCTTCAGATCCTGATCCCATTGCCACTATAGATTTACAATTTATCAAATAATTTCAGATATTCTGCGTATCCTTCATCAGCTATTTTGTCTTTTGGAATGAATCTCAGGGCTGCTGAGTTTATGCAATATCGTAAACCGCCTTTATCTTTAGGACCGTCCTGGAAAAGGTGCCCCAGGTGGGAGTTGCCGGTTAAAGAACGTACCTCTGTTCTGGATATCCCTAATGAAGAATCATGTTTTTCAATGATGTTTTTTGAATTGATTGGTTTGGCGAAGCTTGGCCAACCAGTACCACTGTCGAATTTATCTAACGAAGAAAATAAAACTTCCCCTGATTGAATATCTACATAAATGCCAGTGGCATGGTTATCCCAATAGGTATTGTTGAATGCCGGTTCGGTGCCATTTTGTTGTGTTACATATTTTTGCATTTCATTCATTTGCGTATTCCCAGGTTTATTTGTTGTGGTATTGCCCAATGCGCTGCCAGAACCCAATCCTATTAACATGATAAATATAAAAATATATTGCTTCATTCTAGCCTCCAAATGTAAAGGCATAAGCCTCAAGTCCTGGTGCTTCTGCTGTGATTTCTAGAATTCCAGGCTTAGAATTTTGTTGTTTAACCAACGTATACAGCTGGTGTTGGCCGATCGTCAATTGACCGGCTGGTATACCGTTGAGCATAATGGTTACTTGTACTGGTTTTGCTTGTGTGCCCATGACTAGGAATACCTGGCCAGCAGTAAAGTTTAATTGTAATTTTGCACCAGCTTCTGCCGAGATAATACGCTCATCTTCAATCAGCCACTTACCTGAAATCCCCCAATGATCCGGCGGTAGTCTCAGGTTGTTATTGGAGAAGTTGCTTGCTCTGGATCGACCTAAGTAGGTTTCTGGTGTCAGGCCGGCGCTGCTCGTAACCTTTTCTGATCCAGCGGAGATTTTATTCAAGCCAAGAAGAACGCGTATATTATTTTCAGTGATGCTATAACTACCTTCACCAAAATGGGTGTAAACAACACGTCCATGCCGGTCAATCAGGTAGTGTGCCGGCCAGTAGCTATTTTTGAAATTCGTCCAGGTATCCAGATGATTATCAAGTGCTACTGGATAGTCAATATGATTGGCAATCACAGCTTTTTTGACATTATCAGGTTTTTTTTCGAATTCAAATTCCGGTGCGTGGACGCCAACAATAACCAGGCCTTTATCCCGGTATTTTCGGTCTAAATCTACCATATATGGCAAGGTGCGCAGGCAATTAATACAAGAGTAAGTCCAGAAATCGACCAATACTACTTTACCTTTAAGGCTTGCTATATCCAGAGGCTGGGTGTTTAACCATGTATCTATACCTGAAAATTCTGGCGCAGTATATGGAAATACCAGCGGATCGATTATTCCATTACGTATGCTTACTGAGTTTAAATCTTTTTTATCCGGCCATGATTGCACATTGACTCCTGAGAAGATAAATACAACAGCCATTATTATAATTATACCTAATATTTTGCGTATTGCCGTGGCATGACGATTTAATAAGCCGAGTTTGCCGATAATGCTTCTGCCAACAAGTGCAATAGATAGCATTGGCAAACCTGCGCCGCCAGCGAAGGCTGTGACTAAAAAAAGAGCTTGTAGATCGCTTTGCTGGCGAATAACCTGAACCAACACAGAAGCAAGTATTGGTCCAGCACAGGGTGTCCATATCAGTCCAATCAGCATCCCCAGCAGAACTCCACTGCTGAATCCTGGTTTTGCATTGTCCGATAGATTGCTGCCAATTTTAGTTAAGCCTTGCGTGATTGCGCCGAATTTTAATGATAGTTTTTCTGAAAGTAAGATCAAACCGAATAATAGTAAAAATATAAGTGAAACATATTTTATATAGTCAAGATCGACATGCAAAGCCATTACTATTTGGCGCGATAGCAGGGAGAAGAATGTGAAGGCACCGATAAACCCGAGAATAATCCCGAACGGTCGAGAACGCCCACCTTCAACTGATCCTGCAAGCACAATGGGCAATACTGGCAAGATACATGGCGAAGCGATCAGCGCTAATCCTTCTAGAAATGAAAAGCCGATTTCGATGATACTCATGCTCATTTTACTATTTTCTCGATTTTTTAATGTATTGTCTAGAAATAAACCAAGGAATCATTACAAAAAAGATTAAGCTTGCGAACAAACAAAACTCAAATAGAACTATGTTATCAATCGGTATTTGTGTGGGTGGTACAAAACTTAAGATAATGGTAAAAATACAGCAAAATAAGCCAGTGCCGGCGACTATCCAGATGCCAATTTTTCCGCCGGGTATTTTGTATGCTCGTGGTTGTTTTGGTTGTGTATAACGGAGTTTGATTGCTGCAGCAAACATCAATACATAAACTAATAAAGCAAGTTGCGCGCACATATTATTTAATAATACGTAAGCTGCATTTAGAGAGTCGACTAGTAAAAATAAGCTGCTTAAGATAGTAAATAAAATGCCTTGAGTCACCAGGATTTTGACTGGAGCTCCGTGCCGATTGACATGAGTAAACCACTCTGGCAAGCAACGATCATGCGCAGCGACTAATAACCCTTTAGTTGGACCAATCAACCATGCTGAGACACCACTTAAACCACCAAGAATGATAAACATGGCAGTGATCGGCAGCATCCAAGACATATGGTATGCTTTAAAAAATAAGGCATAGGCATCAATCGCACCAGAAACCACACTTAGTTTATTTTCTGGAACGATCATAATAATTGCCAGAGATCCTATAACTAAGGTTGCAAAAATTATAATCGTTGAATATAACAATGCTCGTGGATAATCGCGTTGCGGATCTCTGACC
>CANNIJ010000101.1 GCA_947505025.1 Legionellaceae bacterium
AAACCCCACAAAAAAAACACATTTCCGCATATAAATCTATTTGACTTACTAAGGCATTCCTTTATTATCCTTTACTCAATAAAAATCAAAAACGAGGGATCAAGGCATGAAGACAAACCAATATCCTCTTCGATCGTTAATCGGTACAGCGGTTATTACCATCATGTGTAGCCAGTCAGCACAAGCGGGTGCTTTTTCTTTATATACAGAAAGTAGTGCCGCGGCCATTGGGAATTATGCTGCGGGTGTTTCTGCGGAAGCGGCTGATGCATCAACTGCTTGGTATAATCCGGCTGGTTTGGTTCTATTAAAAAAACAGGAACTGGTATTCAGTGGTGTTGGTGTTTTTCCTAGTAGTAAATTAACCGGGACCAGTACGTTTGCAACAACGGATTTGCCTTCATATAACCAGTCATTTTCAGGAATACAAGCCGCAAAAAACGCGTTGGTTCCTGCAATTCATTACGCTTTACCGTTAGGCGATCGAGCCGCTTTTGGTTTGAGTATTGTTTCGCCATTTGGGTTATCCACTCAATATAGTGTTGACTCACCCGTACGTTACGCCGCGACATTATCTCAATTGCGTGTAATCGACGTGTCTCCTGATATTGCTGGTAAAATAACCGATAATTTCTCCGTTGGTTTGGGTCTTGATTTTCAATCGGCTTCGGTTAAATTTAATGCCGTAGAAGGTGTCCCGACTTTACTGCAGTACTTAGGAGAGCCTCCGACACTGTGGGATTCCACATCTAATAATGAAGGCAATTCTTTTGCAATGGGCTTCCACACCGGTGTTATGGGTGTATTCAATGATGATCACACACGTGTGGGATTGAATTACCAGTCAAAAATGTCGCATCGATTTACAGGTACAAGTACGCTAACAGGTACATTGGCTGATCCTACGTTATCTTTTCTTAATTCGTCGGCCGTATTTACCAATGATCTTCTGATTAGTAATTCGATTACTTTGCCAGATTTACTGACATTGAGTGCGTATCAAGATGTGAATGCTAAACTCGCATTACTGGGATCTGTGGTTTATACCGGCTGGAGTTCATTTAAAACCATTCAGTTAGATCACGTTGCCGCTTTTACAGCCACAGGCCAAGCAGGGGTTACTTCAACATCCACTGAAGATTATCGTGATGTATGGAGAGTTGCGATTGGAGCGAATTATCACATGACGGATAAATGGATGATGCGTGTGGGCGGTGGATATGATCAAACACCAACGGTTGATTCTGCACGTGATGTACGCTTGCCAGATGCGAGTCGCTGGGCGTTATCCATTGGGTCACATTACCAATTCCGACCTAACTTGGGCGTGGATGTAGGTTATACGTATTTGTGTACAACAAACAATGGAATTGTGAACAAAACTCAAGCGTTGGGTACCACGTCATCGTATAACGTGAATGCGCTGGCGAAAGTTAATGCGCAGTTGGTTGGTGCGCAGTTGGTGTGGGCGATTGATCAACCCGCGAGATATGTTACAAAATAAGTAAATGGGGCTCTTATGTACGTGAACGCAAGCGTTCACGATTTAGATGCGAGGGGCCCCAATTATTCTCTGATTAACGTAGTTTCACCAGGACCATTTACAATCAAAGTATAACCATTACCACTGATTTGCTTCGGTGAAATATCCCCTGTATTTAAATCCATGACCACAGTGCCGATATCTACTGGATTAGCTGTATTCGTACCCACCTTAATTAAAGCCGGGCATTTTCCTTCAACTGTACGGCCAAAACACGCCATTCTGACGGAAACCCAAGAAACACTGTTGTCGCTATGCGCCTTGGTGGGATGGTTTGATCTAACCGTGCCACCAATAAACGCATTCGATTCTAAGTCGGTGGTATTGTGAGTAATCAATAACATCGGGCTCGCAAGAGCAGCCGTTGCGGTAAGGCTTAATGTAGCTGCAAGCAATAATTTCTGTAATCGACACATCGATTCATCTCCGGTTTAATTGAAGTTGTGCACAGTATATACATATTTGCAGTGAAATAATACATCTAGTTTTAAAACAAATGAAAACTATTTAACACCAGCATAGATGGGTTCGCCCAGAATTCCTGTAATTATACTTGGCAATGCTTAGACTATTTGTTATGTTAATCGTATATCTTGGATAAAGGATTATACTTACACTATAAATGGAATTTATTATGGAACCCGATCGTTTTCAACAAAATCAGAAGTTTTATATCATTGGGCTCGTTTGTTTGCTTATCGGTATGGCTTTGTTTGGTACTTCTGCTTATATATTGCCACGTGTGGCGTTTGGTTTAAACTACAAAATTCCTGCTTTTATTTTCGATTGGACCCATTGGGTTCGGGTGGCGTATGGGGTAAGTGAAAAATCTGCTGGTTGGTTGATTTTTGGAATTTTTTCCCTGCTGGGTTTTCTTTTCTCAATAGTTACCCATATTCTATCAAATCATATCGATAAACAAATCTATGCTATAGAAGAACCTGAAAAAACTGTTGTTACAGTAATGAAACCAAATACTGCAATGAAAGAATCAGGTCCGCTTGTTTTGAGAATGATTCTTATTATTGCATGTATTTTTATAATCACAAAAATATTCCACTGGGTTATTTCTGCTCAGTAGAGGCCCTCGACATCACGGAATGGGATGTTTATTTCAGACGTTACAGCAGCGTGCTTCATGCTGGAGATCCCTCGCTTCGCTCGCGATGACGTGAGGAATTGCTAATTAAGGAGATATTATGTTTTTCTGGTTGAATCGAATTAAAATTAACAGCATCACCAAGAAATTAAAGGTCATGCAACAAGGTCGGGTTCTTAATCAGCCCAGTGATGAAACGTTAGCAAAAGAAGTTACCCTTTATCATCAGCTGGCAGGTCTTTATGCAGGGTTGCATGGTCACAAGAAATGTCCCTTTGCCAGAGAGCTGTTACTGGCTGTCTATCGAGCAGCCGCCACACTGGATGATTCTACAGCAGAATATTTGCTAGGAAAGAATGTACTGGACGACGGGCGGTTCAGAGAAACGCTACAACAGGATGGCGTATTGGCAAGCGAAAGCAATGCTCGTCAGATGCTGGAACGTTATACGGACGCCCATGCTTATTTGTCAGTAGCAGCGAAATCAGGCCATATACAGGCTATGCGCTTGCTTGGTTTGGCTTATATCAACGGTTGGGGAGTTCCTGCGGATAAAAACAAGGGGTTTGAGTTAGTCGTTGAAAGTATTGAGCAAGAAAATAGCTGGGATAAAGTCCCGCAAATTTTCAAAGAAATTGGTTTAAATAAACCGGAATTTTTTTCGGCCTTGGCACAAAGACGAACTAAAGGTTAAGCGTGGTGTTTGTCGTCCCTGCGATGGTTTAAGTAGGGGCACGCGCCGCGAGCCCCTACTTAAAGTTAATGTCTTTGGGACTTGTGGATAATCTGCATTCTCAACGCATCATTAACATCCAATACCCATCCATAATTTCTTTTCCATAAAACAATGAAACAAGACCAGCCACACAAAGAAACGGACCAAACGGGATTTGTGTGTCGCGATTTTTACCTGCTATTTGTAAATAAATAAGCCCGATAACCGCGCCGGATACCGAAGAAAAAATCAAGATCAGAGGTAACTGCGTCCAACCAAACCAGGCACCAAAGGCTGCGAATAATTTAAAGTCACCGTTCCCCATCCCTATTTTACCCGTACAAAAGTAAAATATTTTAATCAGTAACCAGAGGCTAAGGTATGCCCCAACAGCACTTAATACGGCAACGGGCAAGGGTGTTAATAACGACTGCGTGTTTGCGATCAAACCTAGCCATAAGAGACTTAGACTTAATCCATCAGGTAGTAATTTATGCTGTAAATCAATAAAAAACAGACCTATCAAAATCCAGATAAATATCAATGCAAATATTAATGTGGGTGTAAAGCCAAAGTGCCAGGCGGCAAAGAGCGATAAACTCATGCAAAGTGCTTCTACGAATGGGTAACGTAGTGGTATATGCTGCCTGCACTGACCACAGCGACCGCGCAGAAAAAGGTAACTAAATAATGGAATATTCTGCCACGCGCTAATTAATTTTTTACATCCGGGACAAAACGATCGAGGATAGAATAAATTAATGGCCTCTTCAGGCTCTTCGGGAAACTGTAGGTGCTCGCGACACTCAATACGCCATTCGCTGTAAAGCATCAAAGGTAAGCGGTAAATAAGGACGTTTAAGAAGCTTCCAACAGCTAGCGAAAATAGTCCAACCAGAATATATGCTGCAAGTGGATGGAGTAAAACCAGTTCATTCATCATTTAGATCACCGTACCGAGTTTCAAGATAGGTAAATACATGGCAACTACCAAGCTGCCAACCAGCAAACCTAATATTGTCATGATTACAGGTTCCAGTAAACTGCTCAAGGCGTCA
>CANNIJ010000102.1 GCA_947505025.1 Legionellaceae bacterium
ATATGCTGTTTTTAATTTATTTAGTTGTTCTTCAGTTATAATGTATCCCATGTTTTTCCCCTTGTACTTAATCTGGCTTATATACTAGATTATAGTCTAAGTAACCATAATATGTGCTTTCTGTGTTTTGGGCTTAATTAAGTTCAGGCCCTTGGTGTTTTTAATCGGGTGGTGTGCTGGTCAGGTTTATTGCTTTGGTTGGGATTTCTTTTTCCTTTATTTTTTTTAAAAAAAATCTGTGTGGGACCCTAGCATATCATTTAGGCTTCATGTACAATTAATTTTGTTTTTAATCTTGCAGGTTAAAAACAGGTTTTTTTTAAAATAACAATAAGGAAGTTTAAAATGACGTTAACAGAGGTACAAACAACTTTGACTGCAGAAGTCCCCGTCAAACAAGAACAAGGACTGCAAGAATTAGTATATAATTTGGTAACAAGATTCCTTTCTGAAAATAAAAGCAAAAACATTGACGACTTGTATGACATGATTTTATGTGAAGTCGAGCCTCCATTATTGCAAGTTGTTATGGAAAAACGCCGTGGCAATCAATTGCAAGCAGCTAAAATGCTGGGCATTAGTCGTGGTACAATTCGTAAGAAATTGCAACGTTACTTTGGTACCAAGTACTTTCGTTTGACCGAAGAGTAAACCTTCTTTTTCAACTTTGTCTGTCAGGCCTTTTATTTATCTTCCCCATACTCCGCTGGATTGCTTCCTGGTATATGGGGTTAATTTTTGATTAATACCCTGATGTACGGCTAAGCGCGTATGTATTCAGATATACTCTGAAAACTGGATTTTTTGGTAGATTACAAGGAATTTGATGATGCGAAGATGTTTGATTTGTTTGGCTTTGTTTTTTTCTGTTGTGTGTGGCGTTTTTGCCGGCAACTGTCCGTTTGCTACTCCCGCAAGTAATTCTGGGTTTTGTAATTCCTTTCATGTTGCCGCTGAGTGCCGCTGCACCGCCTCGGGTTTGCCGCGTGGTATGTGCGCTAATATGACTCTTTTATATAATCGTATGCTCAGTATGTTTGGCTCAGTCGAGCGAGCATGTCAATTCCAACATGACACATCGTTTGATGTGTGTATCGAAGACTGGAAATGTTATCGTCAGGGCGGAGTTGATTCGCATGGTGAGCTTTGTAATTCTACAGGATTAGTATGTGAGTAAAATCATCTCAAGACTTGTGGTATACTTTTTGCATTCCCTGTTATTGACCACTTTTGTCAGCGGCATAACATATTCCGCAGCTCCTGATGTTGTCGACGCCTGGCGCCACCCAATATACTTGGGTGGTATGGGTGGGTATGGTTCAACTACTTGGGATGGACTGGTTCCATCAGACAGTAATCAAAATATAGCGCTTAGCTTGAGTGTACCAACTTCTGTGCATGAAGGGGGGGGGGTCTGGGGATTTTTTGCTGGTTATGAATTTACTCCTTTTTTTGCTGTAGAAGGTTCATTCGTACAGTACCCAGAAGCTCAAATATTATTTGATGAAAATAGTTTATTTGCTTTTGATCACGAAAATCTCGTTAATCTAGAAACTGAAACTAGTGTGGTGAGCGTTGTAGGTAAAGTCATGCTGATTCTACCTAAAACAACAGCACGCTTTTACTCTAATTTTGGTGTTGCGCGTGTGCAACGAGATGATTCATTGAACCATATTTGGCAACTCAGTCCAACTTTTGGGTTTGGTGCTAATTATAATCTTGACCCACATCTTATGACAGAAATAGGTGTAGCTTATACCGCAGGTTATGGTGAATCAGAATTAAATCCGGCTGAAGACTTTATACCTTTTCTTTATGCCGTATTTTTAAAGGTTGCTTATAGGTTGTAGAGAACCAGAACCAGCACCAATTCCATTTTTTTAGCAGAACCATCGTGCTGGGCACAAGTAGCGTGCGAATTATAAACGCATCTACACCGATTGCCACAGCAATCCCCAGCCCAAATTCTTTTACCATTAGTACGTCAGCGATCATGAATGAGCCGCACAAGCAAATGACAATCAATGCCGCGCTGGTTATAATTCTGCCACTTTTTATCATACCAAAGACAATACTTTTATTATTGTTGTGCGTTTTAAGATAGTGCTCTTGAATTCTGGTTAGCAAAAATACTTCATAATCCATGGAAAAACCGAACAGAGCGCAAAAAATAATTACTAGTAGATTGAGATCTAGCATGCCTTGAGGGTGAAAGTTTAATAATTGATGCATATGACCATCCTGAAAGACAAATACCAGCACGCCATAACTCGCACATAAGCTTAAGATATTCATAACTATTGCTTTTAATGGTAAAAAGAATGAACGTAGTAAAATTAACAAAATCAGATAACTGAAACCAATCGTCCAGATCAGAGCGGCCGGGAAGTTTTTGCGTATACTTTCTAAAACTTCAAGATTTTTGATGGGTATGCCGGTGAGCTGTAGATCCCAGCCTTTGCCTGGTTTTAACGCACGTAATGATTTGATTAAATCACGCGTTTCTGGTGCATTAGCATCATATTTGCTATAAACACGCACCAAGGTAAAGTTCTTGCCGGTAGTTGTCTTTAGAAACTTTCTTACACCGACTGGTTGCTGTTTTATGGGCATAGAATATAATGCCGCATATTGACTAATAGATAATTTATTATCCAAATTAACTATGCTATTAATGCTACGTACGCGCTTATCTTTTTTGATTTTATTTATGAGTTTCTGTAGATGCATAAGATTATGCTGTTTCACAATCATGCCATCTATTTTTTGGATAACTAGATTTATAGGGGTTAAGTTGCTAGATGGAAAAGATGCTTGATATGCTGTGAAAAATTGTCGGCCAGTCGCTTGATCGGGCAAGATATGTTCATCGGAAAGTCCAAAACGCGCATGTAAAAATGGATAGCTAATCAGCATAATCAAACTTAAGGTTGAGATGAAAAATATTATCGGACGACCAACGACAACTAAAGCCAAGCGACGCCACCCTGAGTTCAATGATGTTTTTTTATGATCAAGACGACGTATAGATATTGAGTTGATACGATGATTTAATACTGCCAAACAAGCTGGTAGCATGGTTGTGGCTAATGTAACTGCAATAAAAGTAGCGGTTAATCCGCCGACGCCAACAGAAAACAAAATATTAACCGGAAACATCATTAAGGCACTTAAGCTAACAAATACTGCAAGCCCACTAAAAAAAACTGCTCGACCAGCTGTCGCCATGGTAATAGCAATTGCATGTTCTAAGTTTGATTTTTTTCTTAATTCCTCACGAAATCGATATACAATAAATAGTGCATAATCCAAACTTAGACACAAACCAAGTAATAGTGCGATATTAATTGTAAAAATCGACAGGCTAAAAATATGTGCAAAACCATATAACGCCGCCAGCATGATAATGGCACATCCACCGCCCAGCAATAAAGGAACACATGCGGCGACCACACTTCCAAAAACAAGTAATAAAACTAAAATTGACAATGGTGCGGCCAAAGTATCTGCATGTAATAAATCACTTTGAGTTTCCTTATTGATACTGTCTATAAACACTGGGTCGCCGCCAATCCACATTTGCATATGTCTTGGTTGGCGTACCCTTTTTTTAAAATCGAGCAAATCAGCTGAGCTCATTGGCGAATTATCTTTAAACAATACGGTTGCATATGCCGTATGTTTGTCCTTGGATATTTGTTTTTGATTGGCTTGTGGATAAAGAATGGTATGTTGCAGAGTGTATCCTTTTAAATTCTTTAAAGAATACTCAATTTTTTTTATAAACTGCGCTTCTAAGGCATGCAACGTATCACTTCTATATAGGATCAACATAGGATGTGCTTGATAACCTAATTTTTGGGCTAAAAATTCACTGGTAGCTAGACTGTGTGAATTTTTCACTACAAAATCAGTAGATTGAAATGGTTTCATCAGGTTGGTGAGGACTGGCAAGCAACTGGCGATTAATATACATGATAATATTAGTGTGGTCAGACGTCGGCGATAAATCCATTGCCCGAATCGATAAAAATTGTTATTCACTAGATTATTCCCCGGCAATTATTTTGATTTTTTATAGGTTGCAACACTTAATACCTAGAGTATAGTATAAAGTATGGATTAAGTGCTTATGGACAATTTCTTATATACTAAAGGGATTTAACCGCGTTGCGCAGCACAATTTTTTATGTATACTTGACATGCGATGCACACATTATGTGCGGTAATTTACAGAGGATCCCGGCGCATGTTTACTTCATTTTGTGTGGAGTCTATTCATGAACAT
>CANNIJ010000103.1 GCA_947505025.1 Legionellaceae bacterium
AGCATCAGGTAATCCATCGTTATTTACCCGAACCACTGTCTGAAGCGGAGATAATTGATATGGTAAACACAGAGTTACTTGCGGCTAAAGCCACGAGTATGCGTGATATGGGCAAAGTCATGACAGCATTAAAACCTAAATTACAAGGTCGTGCTGATATGAGCCATGTCAGTGCTATGCTCAAGGCTGCTTTAGATGTTTAGATGACTTTCCTGATACCACAAACATTTATTGACGAGTTACTTTTACGCGTTGATCTAGTTGAGTTTATAGATAGTTACCTACCTTTAAAAAAACATGGAGCGAGTTATTTAGCTTGTTGTCCATTTCATTCAGAAAAAACACCATCGTTTAATGTAATTGCCAAAAAACAGTTTTACCATTGTTTTGGTTGCGGTGTAAGTGGCAATGCGATTAGCTTTGCAATGAACTATCTACAACAACCATTTCCTGCTGCAGTTGAATCATTGGCGCGCCGTACTGGCATGCAGGTTCCTCGGCCAGACACAGTGGAAATAGATGCAAAAACTTTGAATTTATACACATTAATGCGCCGTGTCACCCAATTTTATACAGATCTATTGAAGAAAAATAATCCTCAGGCCAGTGCGTATTTAGCTGAGCGTGGAGTTGACTCACTGGTTGCAGAAAAATACCAATTAGGTTATGCCCCAGTTGGTTGGCAAACGCTTGATGGTTATTTCAAAAAGCAGCGTGAATTTTTAATTATTACTGGCATGCTGATTCAAAATGAGCAGGGCAAGGTTTATGATCGATATCGCAATCGTATTTTATTTCCTTTGCATGATCAGCATGGGCGTGTCATTGGTTTTGGTGGCAGGTCTTTAGATGATCAGCAAAAACCCAAGTATTTAAATTCCCCAGAAACACCATTGTTTCAAAAAAATCGCGAATTATATGGTTTATATCAACTATTAAAACATGCTAAGAACGTACCTCGTATTTTAGTGGTTGAAGGTTATATGGATGTGATTGCACTGGCACAGCATGGAATTAATTATGCCGTAGCTACATTAGGCACAGCCACCAGCACCTATCATGTGCAGCGTTTAAGTAAGCATACTCAACATCTGTTTTTTTGTTTTGATGGTGATGCCGCAGGGCGTAATGCCGCCTGGAAGGCATTAGAGAATAGTTTGCCACATTTAGATGTTGAATTTGAGGCATCATTTGTTTTTTTACCTGAGGGGCATGATCCCGATAGCTTGGTACGTCAAGAGGGTATGTTAGCTTTTGAACAGCGATTGAATAGTGCAACACCATTACATCAACTCTTTTTTGATACCTTAATGCAGCCTTTAGATAACCGTAGTTTATCCGGCAAAGGTCAGTTGATCAGCAGTGCGAAGCCGTATATGTTGAAAATGCAAGATGGCCCATACAAACAACTAATGATGCAGGAACTTTCAAGGCGTACGCATTTGGAGAGTCATCGTGTTCATCAATATATTGATGCAGAAGTAATCATGGCTCCGGCAAAACATCGTGAGATAAAACGCACACCTGTGCGGGTCGCTACTTCTTTGATTTTGCAGTATCCCGAGATATATACAGCATGTAAACAGCACTTAGATGCGTATCCATTTTTAGGCCATCCAACGTTAAAAAGTATTTTACAGCAAATAGACACAAATCCAAAAATCACCACTGCCTCTTTAGTTGAGATATTCAGGGATGATCCTGCTTTTGATGCATTAAATATGTTAGTCACCTGGGAGCATCAGGGCGAGCCTGAGGCCTTAAGGCGCGAGTTTATGGACATAATGGTGTTTTTATGCAAACAAGATCGTGAGGAGAGTATTCAGCGGTTACTTGAATATTCACGTGCTCAGCCGTTAGACTCAGCGCAACGACAAACTTTGCAAAGACTGTTAAAAGAGCGACATCAAACACATTGAGATTTTGAGTGCATAACCCTATTGACCTGTATATGCGCTTCGGTTAGCATATGGTTTTCTTGGGTGAGCGGTTAAATTATCTTTATGAGTATGAATGAACAAGAACAACAAAGCTCCCAAATAACTAAGATTATTGGGTTGGGTAAAGAGCAAAATTACCTGACTTACGCACAGATCAACGATCTGCTGCCTAACATTGTTGATACAGAAAATTTTGACGTGGTTATTGCTATGTTAAAAGATATGAATATTCCTATATTTGAGCGCACACCTAGCGAAGATGAATTAAAACTTCTAAGTAATACCGAAGAAATCCCCGATGACATTGCTGAAGCTGCTTCATTACTATTGTCTTTAGACAAAGAAAGTGGTCGTACAACTGATCCAGTACGCATGTATATGCGTGAAATGGGTACTGTAGAGCTTTTAACGCGTGAAGGTGAAATTCGTATTGCCAAGCGTATTGAAGAGGGGATTTATCAGGTATTGCGTGCACTAGCACATTATCCTGAAGCGGTGCATTTAGTCTTAGAAGACTACGCGCGATTTTTAGCAAATGAAATGCGCTTGAATGAAATCATTAGTGGATTTTCTGAGGACGATACTGATGTGGCTCCATCAGGTATTGGTTCAATGCTCGAAGAGTCAGTTCCAGATATTTTGAATGACCCTAACTTAATTGTCACCGACGATGTTGATGATGATGAAAGTGCAATCGCCGAAGTTGACGATGGTCCAAACATTGAGCAAGCTACAGCTTATTTTGAAGATCTTAAAGACAAGTATCAGTCAGCCATGGATGTTTTACATGTTCATGGTCGTGCTGCAGCGATCACACAAGAGCATTTAGAAGAGATGTCTGTGGCTTTTCTAAAGTTCAAGTTGACCTCAAGACAGGTGGACAAACTCACACGTCACTTCAGACAATTACGTAATCATATTCGAGAATTTGAGCGGAATATTATGCGTGTATGTATTGAAAAAGCCCGGATTCCGCGTAAGTTGTTTATTGATTCATTTCCTGGGAATGAAACCAATCTTAGCTGGCTGCAGAATTTAATTGATACAGAATCTAAAAAGATAAGTGTTCAGCATGCTGAAGAATTCAAGGCTGAGGTTGTGCATTTGCAGGTCAGGCTGACTTCTTTTGAAAAAGAGTATGGTTTGACGATTAATGAAGTAAAAGACATTAATCGTGAGATGTCAATCGGTGAAGCTAAGGCACGACGTGAAAAGAAAGAGATGGTCGAAGCGAATTTAAGATTGGTTATATCCATTGCTAAAAAATATACTAATCGTGGATTGCAATTCTTGGATTTGATTCAAGAAGGTAATATTGGTCTGATGAAAGCTGTAGATAAATTTGAGTATCGACGCGGATATAAATTTTCTACTTATGCCACTTGGTGGATCAGACAGGCAATTACGCGTTCTATAGCCGACCAAGCTCGTACAATACGTATTCCTGTACATATGATTGAGACTATTAATAAACTTAATCGTATATCGCGACAAATTTTACAAGAAACTGGACGCGAAGCTACTCCTGAGGAGTTAGCTGAGAAGATGGAGTTAAGTGAAGATAAAATTCGTAAAGTATTAAAAATAGCAAAAGAACCAATTTCTATGGAAACCCCTGTGGGTGATGATGATGAATCTCACTTGGGTGATTTTATTCAAGATGAAAACATTGAGTCACCAATAGATTCAGCCACAGCAGAAGGCCTGCGTGAAGCAACGTTAGAAATCTTAGAAACTTTAACCCCGCGTGAGGCCAAAGTGTTACGTATGCGTTTCGGCATTGAAATGAATACCGATCATACTTTGGAAGAGGTGGGCAAGCAATTTGATGTAACACGAGAACGTATTCGTCAGATTGAAGCAAAAGCCTTGAGAAAATTACGTCATCCTTCTCGATCAGAGAAATTACGTAGTTTTCTTGAAGGTGATGATCAATAATAGTTAGAACACCCTCCCTGTAAAGGGCCCATAGCTCAGCTGGTTAGAGCAGCGGACTCATAATCCGTTGGTCCTAGGTTCAAGTCCTAGTGGGCCCACCAATAAAATCAAGTGGATGGTACTGTTTACGATCGTACCGCGAAGCGGTTTAGTTCAAGATATCAATTATCAAAGGAGTGAGCCATGAAAAAACAAATTATCAGCTGTGTGATAGGAATCGTTTCTGCCAGCCAGGATTTAGTCGCGGGCCAACAACAGCTAGCT
>CANNIJ010000104.1 GCA_947505025.1 Legionellaceae bacterium
CCGCTGGGCCTGAGTTAAGCCTGAAGTACCGATTATAGGATGTGCGCCGGCATTAATAATACACATGCTATTAGCATATGCACAATCAGAGCGAGTTAAGTCGATCACGATTTTTGCTTTTTGGTGTTTAATTTCCGCCAGCAAATTATCGTCCCGTCCTAAACGTCCAACCAGGTTGAATTCAGGATGCTCTTCTAGCATTTTACAGGCTTGCACACCCATTTTACCCCGGGCTCCGTTGACGATCACCGCGATTGACATAGCAGATTAGTTTCCTTTTTTTTGTATCTCAGGCTGATTCATTTTTTTTGTGGTTTTAAATGCCCAGATACTGGCTGGTATCCAACCAATACCGGTTGCTTGTAGAAATAAAGCTAGACCGGCACTAGCCGGATCATAATTGATTAAAAAGACTATCCAAGGTAAGATGACAGCCATGATGGACACAAATACACGCTTAATATGTGACCTTAAAAAGGTTGCAACTTTATATATCATAGAGTATATACCTAATCTTTATTGAGTTTCTATCTTAAATATTAAATTTGAATATTATTGACCAAGGGTTCAAGTATGAGAAAACAGCCACTGCATCCACGTACTGCAATTATCAATCACAAGCAAAAAAATCAATCAAAAAAATCACGCCAATGTGCATTAGCCTGGCTCGCAGAACAATTCCCGGCAGCATTTGACACTACACAAAATATTCAGCCGCTGAGCTTGGGGATCATGAATGATATTCTAGAACATGCAGCAGTTGCCGAAGCAGCTGGTATATCCAGGAGCAAATTACGCGAGGCCGTGGTAGTATTTACACGACGTGTTGAGTACTTAGTCTGTTTGAAGTCCAAGGAAATGCGTGTTGATTTGAATGGTGCGCCGGTCATGCAGGTGACCGATGAGCAAGCTGAGAATGCTGCAGAAAAAATCAAAAAACGTATTGAAAAAATGGTCAAAAATGTACGTTCAAGCAAAGAGCCTGTCTTAAATACTCGCGTGAAGAATCCTGTATCAACTACTGGAGCCTTGCCGTATCCAGATCGTCAGCCGGCATTTAGCAGTCAACATGCAGTTAGTGCAGCACCTCGCAATACAGTCACTGTCACGCACAAAATAACGCGATCTTATGATCCAAGTACAGTCGCGCGGTTAAAAGAAAAACTTGGTCTGGGTGTGAGCAAAGACGTCGAATAAGATTCGTCATGAAAAGGCAATTTTAGTCTCAACAGCCTCTAAAGTTTTAAAATTGTTTTTACAAATGGGATAGTGATCTTACGTTGTGCGGCCAGCGAAGCTTGATCTAAACGATCAAGTATAGAATGTAAGTCATGCATGTTGCGTGCACAACGATTTAACAAAAATTGTCCTACAGTTGTAGGCAATTCAATCCCTCTTTTTTCAGCATGTCTTTGTAAGGTTTTGATTTTCTCATCATCATCTAATTCATGCAATTGAAATACCAAACCACCACTCAGACGTGTACGTAGATCGGGCAACTTCAGTTTTATATTAGCCGGAGCCGTATCCCCAGAGATAATCAGCGTGCTTTGCCCACGATCGCGGACTCGATTATACAAGTGAAATAATGCTTGTTCCCAAAGAGGATTTTCAGAAATAGCGTGAATATCATCGAGTGCGAGAAAAGGTTGCTCTTCCATTCCGTCAAGTAGCGCTGGTCCTAGAGTATGTAACTGCATTAAAGGCAAGTAAACTGCAGATTTAGGTGGTGGCATTGCATTGCAACATGCTTGTAAAATATGTGATTTACCGCTGCCTGGCAAGCCCCACAGATAGATTATCCGCTCGCCGTGCCCTTGTAATGCAAGTTGCAAATGTTGTTGTAGTAAAGCGTGTTTACCCCAATTAAAATTCTCCATAGTCGCTTGGTCTTTAAGTTGGATCGACAGTGCTAGTTGACGGGTTAATTGATACGTGTGTTGCTGGCCCATGCTTTTTTCCCCCAGGTCCAGACGTAGTCAATGTAACTCCCGGAAGTGGTTAATACAGTAATAATTAAAAGCATACGGCCAAACACAGGTGATCCTTGATGAAATGCTTGCTCAAATAAAAAAAATGTGACTAAAGATAGTTGCATTACAGTGTTGATTTTACTTAGATATGTTGGTCTAAACTCTAAATGCTTGTGTACTAAACCATACCAAGCTAAAACTCCAATAGAGATGGTAAGATCACGCAAAAAAACTAAGATTACCAGCCCCCAGGGCAGTGCTCCAATATAGGCCAGAGAAAGAAAACTTGCAGTGATGAGTAATTTATCAGCAATAGGGTCTACAAAAGAACCAAAAGCGCTTTGCCAATGAAAACTACGGGCCAACCAGCCATCGAATGCATCGGTAAATCCAGCGATTAGAAAAACAACAAATGCACTCAGATAGTTGTGCTGATGAAAAAAAATTAAAAAAGGTACAATCAACATGCATCGAATCAATGACAGGGCATTGGGCAAGTTACGCAACATCATGAGTAAAAATAATCCTTTATCATAAGCTATTCATAATTAAATCAGCAATTTATTAAGAATTATACAATTACATGGTGTTTGTTTCAAGGTAGGACTATCCCATTAAAAAATAGCCTGAGGTGGCTTTGTTTCTTAACCCAACGCCTCAACTACCGCTGAAACATAACACCCAATAAATTCAAAACATTATTTTCCACATCTGCATCCAGACTGCCTAATATCTTGATAATTCGAGTGCGATCAATTGATCGTACTTGATCAAGTGCAATTTGCCCTTTTTTATTATTGAAATTGAGGGTTACACGAGTAGGAAAATCATCTCGCACTCTACTGGTCATTGGTGCCACAATAATCGTTTTTAACCGACTCAAATTCATTGAATCTGGAGATATAATCACGACAGGCCGCTTTTTTTTCATTTCCGAACCAATCGTTGGATCCAGATTAACCAGGCAAATATCAAAGCGCTTGAGTTTTACCATGCCCACTCATCCTCATCGAACTCATTAACCAGATCGATGAGTGTTTCATCTTGCTCAGCATCAGCAATGGCATTGAACTTATCGGTCCATCCAGCTTGCGGGTTTTTAACAGGCATTAAAATAACCCCGCCTTTTTTATTGACCGTAATATCCAGCTTCTCACCTTCTGCTAAATGAGCTTCCTTCATAATATTTGAAGGTATGCGAAGACCAATGGAGTTTCCCCATTTGGTTAAGATTACAGTAGACATGATCAGACCCATATGTTGTTATACATGGTATAATTATACTATGTATATTTTAAAGATCAAGCTGAGTCTCGTAAAACGACCGTTTCTTAAGTATAACGCCACTACTTTTCCGGACAAGAAAAATTAGCATTTAGTTCCTAAATGGTTGAAACAAATAAAAGCAACTAGGGTTAATAACTATGAGTAACAAATAAAAGACGTATCCAGCTGAATTTAAAACTAAAATTGTTTTAGAATTACTATCTGTTGATCAAACGGTTTCGCAGATAGCTTCAAAATATTCGTTGATATCGAAAAGCATACAAAATTGGAAAAAAGTATTTTTAGCTAATGCTAGGGCGTGTTGACAATTGCTCCCCACCGGCCAGCGTGCCGCGTCATCCAGACGATCCTAATCAGCAATAAATATCGTTATACAGGTCAAGCCATTCTGGATTGAGACCCTCAATTAAGTTTAGCTGGCATTGTCTGCACCAATTTTTGAAACGCGGCTCACGTCGAGCCGATTCAGTTATAGATTATTGGCGAGATAGATTGTTGAGTTAGCGTTGTCGCGAGTTAGTTCACTTAGTTCATTTTGTAAATTCGCTCCTGCGCATGTGCTTAGTTGAGCTTTAATACACTCTCTAGTGATCACTACTACTGCAATAAATAG
>CANNIJ010000105.1 GCA_947505025.1 Legionellaceae bacterium
CAAACACATCAGCATACGCGTCAATTAATAACTCTGCTTGTTCAGCCAGTAATCCGCTGACAACTAGCCTGCCATTTTTTTTGAGTTGTGTGTTGAATCGTTCCGCAAGTTGCACCAACGGCTCGAGTAAAATATTTGCCAGTAGTATGTCTACACTAGCATTCAGATTTTCTGGGCTGCTCAGAGTAATCGTCCAGGGATCGATAGCATTATTTGCGGCGTTTTCTTGTGTTGCTTGTAATGCTTGATCGTCAATATCTACAGCATAGACATGTTCAGCACCAAGTTTTAGCGCTGCCATGGCTAAAATCCCCGATCCACAGCCATAATCGATCATGGTTTTATCAGTTAACTCAGCTTGCTCAAGCCAGGTCAAACATAAGGCTGTGGTCGGATGAGTTCCTGTTCCAAAAGCTAAACCAGGATCTAGAATTACGTTGATTGCGCTGGGATCTGGAGGATTGATCCATGAAGGACAAATCCATAATTTTTTACCAAATTGTTGTGGAACTAAGTCTTTTAAACACACCCGCAGCCAATCTTCTTCTGGTAGATTTTCAATCATCCCAGCATGCATTGCATTATCGTGTAACCACTGCTCTAAATTCCGTTGCTCTGCTGGTAAAAACAACGCTAAAATATCTACTGTTGGCCATAATGGAGCAGTGCCTAATGCAGGTTCTAAAATAGGATCATCCTGAGAATCGCTCAGAGTAATTGACAGAGCGCCAATCGACTCCAGGCTGTCACTTATAGTCTCTACCTGATTACGTTGACAATTCTGTAGTCTTAACTGCAACATCATGAATCCTTTAACATTTGCTCTAAATAATGAATATTAGTTCCGCCAGCAAGAAACGCTTTATCGCGTAAAATTCGCTGATGTAATTCAATATTAGTTGAAATGCCATCGATGATGATTTCATCTAAAGCATTGCGCATGCGTGCACATGCTTCAGCACGCGTATCACCATAAGCGATCAACTTGCCGATTAAAGAATCATAATGTGGTGGTACAGTGTAACTACTGTATAAATGAGAGTCGAAACGAATTCCAGGACCACCAGGTTGATGTAATAAACGCACAGTTCCTGGCGAAGGCCTGAATGTTTTAGGATCTTCGGCATTTATACGGCACTCAATCGCATGACCTTTAAATTTAATACTGTCTTGAGTCAGAGTAAATGGCTGTTCGCTAGCAATTTTGATTTGTTCTTTGATTAAATCTATACCGGTAATCATTTCAGTAACTGGGTGCTCGACTTGAATGCGAGTATTCATCTCAATAAAATAAAACGCTTCATCTTGATATAAAAACTCAAAAGTTCCAGCTCCACGATACTGCAAGTCTCGGCAGGCTTTGATCACGCGCTCACCAATTTTTTGGCGGAGTTTTGCGGGTAATCCAGGAGCGTTTGCTTCTTCAATAATCTTTTGATGACGCCGTTGCATAGAACAATCACGCTCGCCCAAATGCACAGCATTACCTTTACCATCACCTAAAACCTGAAATTCAATATGGCGTGGATTTTCAAGAAATTTTTCCATATAAATAATCGGGTTATTGAAAGCTGCTTTGGCTTCACTGCGTGTTAAGGCGATTGCGTTAAGCAAATTTGATTCACTATGTACGACCCTCATCCCGCGACCACCACCACCACCAGCAGCTTTGATGATTACCGGGTAACCAATTTTGCGTCCAAGAGATAGATTTAAAAAGTCATCATCTGACAGTGGACCATCTGATCCGGGCACGCAAGGAACACCAGCTTTTTTCATGGTGGAGATAGCGCTGATTTTATCACCCATCATACGAATGGTTTCTGGGCGTGGGCCAATAAAGCGAAATCCACTTTGTTCGACGATTTCTGCAAATTCGGCATTTTCAGATAAGAATCCATAACCAGGATGAATCGCTACAGCATCAGTTATTTCAGCTGCAGAAATTATGGCGGGGATATTTAAGTAACTTTTGTTTGAGGCTGCAGGCCCAATACATACAGTTTCATCGGCTAAGCGTACATGTAATAGATCTTTATCTACATCTGAATGCACCGCAACTGTTTTAATGTTTAGTTCTTTGCAGGCGCGCAAGATCCGCAGCGCAATTTCACCGCGGTTGGCAATTACGATTTTACTCAGCATTGTATCGTCTCTTATTCAATGATAAACAGGGGTTGATCGTACTCAACTGGTTCGCCGTTGGCTACAAGCATGGCTAAGATAACCCCATTACGATCGGCCTCTATTTCATTGAACATTTTCATGGCCTCAATGATACACAAGGTTTCGCCTTTTTTGACGGTTTTGCCAACAGTCACAAACGGTGCGCTTTCCGGCGAAGCAGAAACATATAAAGTTCCAACCATAGGCGAGCGTAAAGTATGTCCAGCTGGCTCGACGACTTCTGGGGCCACAGCATTCTCTGTAGCGATGAAAGTTGTTGTTGGTACAGTATGTGTGCTGATTTGTGCCACTGGCATCACAGCATTTGGCAGACTGGCAGGATAACGACTCAAGCGTAAAGAAGTTTCGCCTTCTTTGCTTTCTTTGATTTCAATTTCACTGATACCAGTTTGATCCAACAACTCAATTAGTTGTTTAATTTTACGAATGTCCATGAAGCATTGCTCTCTCTTTTTCAAAAATGGCATTTAATGCCAACAAATAACCATACGTACCAAGACCGCTGATCACACCCAAAGCTAGATCAGAAAAAAAGGACCTATGACGAAAAGACTCACGTGCATGAATATTACTGATGTGCACTTCAATAAAAGGTATATTAACCGCAAGTAAGGCATCACGCAAACCAATACTGGTGTGAGTATATGCTGCCGGATTTATAATAAAATAATCAGCTCTTTCAAAGAATGCATGATGCACCGCATCAATTAACGCCGATTCACTGTTGCTTTGCAGTGAAGTCAACCCAAAACCATTTTGGGTTGCCGCATTAGATAGTTGATGATTCAAGTATTCCAGGGACATCTGTCCATAAATTTCAGGCTCTCTTTGCCCAAGAAGGTTTAAATTAGGCCCATGCAAAACATGTATTTTTTTCATTCGAGTTAAAATCGCACACTATTTTCACTATCTTGCCTGAACAATAGAAAAATGTCTAGTACCGTGCAGGGTTCTCAACAGTGAGTGAGTTTGATTTAAAATGCATTTTGTAGTAAAGTTATTAGACAATAATAGGTTTTTGGGGGTTGAAATCATGTCAGATAATTTAAAGAACGTACAGGCAAAATATGCCGTAGAACTAAGAGCAGCTGCCATTAAGCACCTGCGCACAAGTAGCATGCCAGTAGCCACCGGCTTTCGTGGTCAATATATACATGCACTATCTACTTGCTTTGAGGAATTCTTGTCCCCGCAGTCCAAGGATAAGGCCTGGGGAACATATATTGAGTTAACTGCGTTGGCAGAAAAATATAATTACACCGTATTAGTTACTTGTAAAAATGGCCAACAAGACACCACGGTTTGTTTATATCGAGGTTCAGACAATGCTCGAACATTACATTTAGACAATTGGTCGAACACGCATTGGGGTGTACACGGTCGGAGGTCGCAAGAAACTCTTGGCGATGGCAATTGTTTATATAATGCATTTGCACAGGCACGTTTTTTGCACAATGAGATCCAAGAAATTATATCTGACCAGCCACTTCCAGCAGAATTACAGAGAGACTACGACAGGGAGCTGGAAAGAATTCGAGCATTAGCGCCAGATGAACAACAGCAAATTGCTAAAGATTATGTGTTTGCTCTGGGCTGTGCGCGTGAAG
>CANNIJ010000106.1 GCA_947505025.1 Legionellaceae bacterium
ACAGCCAGAGCTCCAGCTGCAACCCCAGCAACCCCAGCAACAACAGCCAGAGCTCCAGCTGCAACCCCAACAACCCCAGCAACAACAGGTCTTTCTGTATACCTCTCTAGCCAATACTTTACTGAATCTTTTGGCAAGTATGTCATGACATAGTCAAAGACTTTGGGTACGGTCTGCACTCCGGCCTGTGCAGCATCGAGTGTTGTTCCTGCAATTCCAGTGATAAGGTCACGTGGCCCACTTAATGACCATGCGACAGCTTTATTGGCTCCATATACCTCTTGCCCAATTGCTAGATCTTCTAGCGATTTTTTCATCTGTAGTGTTGTGTTTTTTGCCGAGTCATTTAATAAAGGATTTGTTGGAGGTATTTTTAGAGGCATGTTAATTGCACCTTACTAAGACAGTATATACTGAAAATATAGCACAAACAGCATAGAATGTACACTATTACCAGGCAGGTATTGCAGATTGGCCAAATAGTTGTTGGGCTTTTTCTTTTACTTCGTCGGAATTAAAGGCTTTGACTAAGGTTTGTAGTAATTTTCTTTTGGTGCTATTACTGCGGATTACAATTATATTTGCATATGGTGAGTTTTTGTTTTCAAGATATATTGCATCAGTTGTTGGATTTAATCCTGCCGGTATTGCGAATGTTGTATTTATGATTGCTGCATCTACGTCAGCTAGAATACGAGGTAACTGAGCAGCATCCATGTCAATGAATTTTAGATTTTTACGGTTGCGTGTAATGTTATGGATTGACGCGCCGCTGCCGACTTTTAGTTTGATTAACCCAGCTTGTTGCAGCAGAATCAAAGCCCTGGCTTCATTGCTCGGATCATTGGGCACTGCAATTTTTGCGTTTTGCGGTAGTTGTGCGAGACTTTTTAAGTTGGCAGAATAAACTCCAGTTGGATATAAAAATGTTTTGCCTATAACTTCAAAAGCATATCCCTGAGCTTGGCGTGCAGCATTTAAATAAGGTAAATGTTGGTAGATGTTGGCATCCAAAGTACCGTCTTGTAAGGCTATGTTGGGTAGATTGTAATCGTTAAACTCGACAATTTTGATGTTTAAACCATAACGATCCACTGCTACTTTTTGCGCTACATCCATCAGTTCAGTCTCAGGACCACTAATAGTTCCCACCACCAAAGTATTTGGTTGATCAGTATTATGACAAGCGACCAAGCATATGGATATAATTACAGCACACAAGGTTTTTAATTCGGCGTAAGCTCGCATTAATGCGTTCCTTTTGAAAAATCTCGCGACCAGCGGTCGCCAATAGATTGAATTATTTGTACGATGATCACTAAGATCACCACGGTATAGATCATGATTCCAAAATCAAAACGTTGATAGCCGTAGCGAATGGCTAGATCACCTAGTCCACCGGCGCCAACAGTACCGGCCATGGCTGAATAATTAACTAAAGTAATCGCTGTCACCGTAACAGCATGTACCAAAGCAGGGCGTGCCTCAGGGATTAAAATTTTACCGATCATTTGCCAGTTATTTGCGCCCATACTGTGCCCAGCTTCCAGCAAACCCACTGGTAATTCTCTATAGATGTTATCGACTAAACGCGCGAAAAAGGGCACGGCGGCCAGAGTTAATGGAACGATAGCTGCATGCAAGCCAATTGACGTGCCGACTAACATGCGCGTTACAGGAATGAGTGCGACTAATAATATAATAAATGGAATTGACCGTGAGATGTTTATCACGGCATTTAAGACTCTATGAGTTATGCGTTGATGATGAATACGCGTGCTGATAAATAACCATGTGCCCAGCAATAAACCCAATGCGCTGGCTAATATTGTACTTACCAGCACCATGTATAAGGTTTCTAAGGTTGCGCGGAGTAAATCAAAACACAGGGTCATGGACATAACCTAAAATCTCCACTGTAATGTTTGCGTGCAGGCAACGTGTCAGAAATTTTTCCAGTACTGGTTTGGGGCTGTTATGTAATGCAACAACCAATACTCCACAAGTGATACCGTTGAACCGATCTAAATTAGCTAATAATATATTAATATCTAAATTGAGTGCGCGACTGGTATCGCTGATAAATGGTACTGTGGCATTATTCCCGGCAAATAACATACGTAGCACCGGATGATTGGTCTGCTGTGGGGAAATTTTTTGCTGCAAGCATCCGGGTAACTTTGGACTTAATTGCGCATACAGCATTCCACGCGCCAAACTGTTAGTTTGCTTGAGTACATCGGCTAATATTGTGGTTTCAATGATCTGGCCCGATTCCATAACGGCCACGCGATGACACACACGTTTTACAACATCCATTTGATGGGTAATTAATAATATTGTAATCCCATATAACGTATTGATTTTTTGTAGTAATGCGAGAATTGACTGGGTGGTTTCTGGATCTAAGGCTGAAGTCGCCTCATCACATAACAGTAATATAGGCTCACAACTTAAAGCACGTGCAATAGCTACACGTTGTTTTTGTCCGCCACTTAATTGAGTTGGATATGCATGACGTTTATCCAACAAATCAACCAAAGACAGCATTTCTTCGATTTTAGACTTGATTTTTAGTTCAGACATGCCTTGAATTTTCATCGGCAATGCAATATTTTCCTGCACTGTTTTTGCATTTAACAAATTAAAGTCTTGAAAAATCATACCAATATTACGTCGAGCAACACGTAATTCAGCTGGATTTAACGGTAGAAGCGCCAGTTGATTGACAGAAACAGTACCGACTTCAGGCCGTTCCAGAAGGTTGATACAACGTAATAAGGTTGACTTTCCGGTGCCACTTCGACCAATTATGCCAAAAATCTCACCTGGGTGCACGGATAAGTTGACGTCGCGCAATACTTGCTGATCGTTATATGATTTACACACGCCATTTAATTCAATCATCACGATCAAGCTCTCTCTAGGTGACCGTGCATAGTATATCTCTCTTGTTTATTTAATTCCATTGTTGTTTTAACTACGCGGGTGACCTAAATGAGCCGAAGAACAATATTCCTATTTAAACACATCCATTGTACAACATGCCGAATCTTTAATATACTGAGATTATATATAAAAATCAAAAGGTTGAAAGCAGGAATTGCTACAGTTGTCCATTTATAACTGCACACTAAACTAATTTATTTTGATGATCAAGTTGCAGATTTACTAACGGGCAACCAGCAAGCCCTGACCCTGGAGGTATTGGTTCTAACGGGCAAAAGGCAAGCCATGACCCCGGAGTTGTGTTTTAGCAATTTTACGTCCACATGTTACAGTAACTAGCAGCTATTAAAGTCATCGGACGTCCAGTTGCATACCATGCCAGGGCCAAGAGTGCAGTAGCATATATTTGTTATCCCACCCACACAACAGGTTTGCCCAGATTGTGATGGGTCGCAGGGCCCTCCCCCGTTGGAGCAACCAGCATGTGCGCAGGTGATGCACATTGCACTAATTATAGCAATTTGCAATAAAGTCTTCATTTTGATTCTCCGTAAATCCACCCATTTGATTTTCATGCAGGATTGCAGGCAGATCCATGTAGGAAGAGGCCTACGGAACTACTGGGGCGGTTGTCCGCTGCTTATATGTCGAGCACGTGCCGTAGGCGAAAGGGCAGCACGATGGCGTCGAGATTCCGAGGACAGTTATGGTGCACGGCGTTTCACAAACGGTACAATTATTAGCATATGTAGGTGTTCCTATGCATGTGCCGAGTAAAACACAACTACTTAGCGTA
>CANNIJ010000107.1 GCA_947505025.1 Legionellaceae bacterium
ACAACTTTAGATCCTGGAGCCAAGGATGATTTTACCCAGGGTTGACGTCTTAGTCCGCGCTCCAAGGCTTTTTTAGCGAGTAATCCAGCGGCCATCATTACACTGGGATTCGAGGTGTTAGTACAGCTGGTAATTGCAGCGATTACCACATCACCGTGATGGAGTGCGCCGCTATCATCCTTTAGAGGAAAATCTTTATCTATTTCTGTGCTTTTACCTGCAGCTTCGAGTAACTGGTCAAAAGAATGACATAAGCCATGAAGATTCACTTGATCCTGTGGACGTTTTGGTCCAGCCAAGCATGGCTCGACCACTGATAAATCAATCGCCAATGAATCACTAAATATTGGCTCTATAGATTGTGCATCGTACCAAAGACCTTGTGCTTTACTATAGGCCTCAACCAAAGCTAGTGTATTCTCATCGCGTCCAGTTAGTTTCAAATAGCGCAAGGTTTCTTGATCAACCGGAAAGAATCCACATGTAGCACCATATTCTGGAGCCATGTTGGCCAGAGTTGCACGATCAGCCAAGGGTAGCTCAGCTAGACCTGGGCCATAAAATTCAACAAACTTACCCACAACACCTTGTTGACGTAACTTGTGTGTCACTGTTAAAACTAAATCGGTAGCAGTGATCCCTTCGCGTAGTGAGCCTGTTAATTTAACCCCTACAACATCTGGGATTAGCATAGAAATTGGTTGCCCCAGCATTGCCGCTTCAGCCTCAATTCCTCCAACGCCCCAACCCAAAATACCCAGACCATTGATCATAGTGGTATGTGAATCAGTGCCTACCAGCGTATCCGGGTATACATATGTTTTTTCATTATCGGTTGAGGTCCAAACTGTTTTGCCTAAATATTCTAGGTTTACCTGATGACAAATGCCGGTGCCCGGAGGAACCACGTGAAAATTTGTAAAAGCATGTTGTCCCCAGCGTAAAAAGGCATAGCGCTCGGCGTTACGCAGTGTGTCCATATTGGTGTTGATATCCAGGGAATTATGTGTGGCAAATTGATCAACCATGATCGAGTGGTCGATGACCAAATCAACTTGTGCATGCGGAGAGATTGCGTCGGGGTTACCGCCCAAAGTTACTATGGCATCACGCATTGCCGCCAAGTCCACAACTGCAGGCACTCCGGTGAAATCTTGCATCAGAACGCGTGCTGGACGAAATGCAATTTCATGGCGTGATGTACGCTGAATTAGCCACTCGGCCATGGCATGTAGATCATTTTTAGTTACTGTATTACCATCTTCGAACCGTAATAAATTTTCAAAGAGTATCTTGAGTGAGTACGGCAAGCGACTCAGGCCTGGAAAATATTTGTTTTCGGCAGCTGCCAAGCTAAAATAATAATATTTTTGCCCAAGGACCTCCAGTGAGGTGAGTGTTTTTAGTGTGTCTTGGCCGACGTACATGAAGTGCTCCTAATAAGATATCTGTTGCTTTTCATCAAAACATTATAAGCTAGACTGCACTTATCGACAATCTGTGATTTACAGTAGAAAAAATTGAGGGTATCTTTCTTATGAATAAATGGCTAGTAGTGCTTTTAAATTTGATTCTTGCTCAGGGGATAGCCCTGGCGGACCCAATATTAGGTCGTTGGTTTATCTTGGATGATCATACAGGAAAGAAGATTGCGACTGTGATACTTGAGCGTGATCATGATAAAGTCAGCGGACGTATTGCTAAGTTAGATGCTACAACAGCACAGCCGGTGACCTGCGAGCTGTGTACTGGGGCTTTCAGGGATCAACCATTAATTGGTATGAAGTTCATCTGGGATTTGACCATGCAAAAAAATGGAGTGTGTGGTGGCGGCCACATGCTTGATTTTAAAACAGGAAAGGTTTATCGTGCTAGGTTAAAAGAAGTGAAGCAACAGCTTTACGTACGTCAATACGTAGGCACGCCGTATCTTGGTCATACACATATTTGGGTGCGTTAAAAACTATGTTGGATGTAAAATCACGAAACAAAACGGTGGATCCACTTAAGCGGCCACCACATTCAGTGGAAGCCGAGCAATCAATCTTGGGTGGATTACTGCTGGATAACCAAGCCTGGGATAAGGTTAGTACTAAATTATGTGAGGCGGATTTTTATCGCATCGAACATCGTATTTTGTATCGATCACTGTTAAATTTAGCCAAAAAACGCCAACCATTTGATGTTGTTACTTTACTCGACACCCTGACGTCAAATGGTGAACTAGATGACGTGGGTGGCGAGACATATATTTTTGAGCTGGCCAGTAATACGCCAAGTGTCGCTAATGTGTCGGCGTATGCGGACATTGTGCGTGAAAAATCTGTACAGCGGCAATTGATCTCAGTGGCGACGGAGATCGCAGATGCTGCCTATAATCCAGGGCAACGCGAAGTTCCTGAGTTACTCGATTTTGCCGAGCGCCATGTTTTTGCAATTGCTGAGCAAACTGCCAGTGAAGGTGGGCCAGAATTAATTAAATCTATTTTAGTTCGTACAGTTGAAAAAATTGATGCTTTATATCACAGTGGTGAATCTATTACTGGGCTACCATCCGGATTAAGTGAGTTAGATGAATTAACTTCAGGCCTGCAACCTTCAGATTTAGTTATTATTGCCGGACGCCCATCCATGGGTAAAACCACGTTAGCGATGAATATCGCCGAGCATGCTGCGATTAAATCAACTAAAATAGTTTTGGTTTTTTCCATGGAAATGCCAGCAGATTCATTAGCGATGAGGATGATGTCTTCATTAGGGCGTATTGATCAGCACAGAATTCGTACCGGAAAGTTAGACGATGATGATTGGCCCAGAGTAACATCAGCGGTTCATATGTTGTCTGAGGCATCTTTGTTTGTTGATGATACTCCTGCACTAAGTCCAGCAGAAATGCGTGCTCGCGCACGTCGATTAATGAAAGAGCATGGACAGTTAGGCTTGATTGTCGTGGATTATTTACAATTAATGAAAGTCCCGGGATTAAAAGCGGATAATCGCACAGCTGAAATTTCTGAAATCTCACGTAGTTTGAAGGCTTTAGCTAAAGAACTGAATGTGCCCGTGATTGCATTGTCGCAATTAAATCGTAGTTTAGAGCAGCGACATGATAAGCGCCCAGTGATGTCTGATTTACGTGAATCTGGAGCGATTGAGCAAGATGCAGATTTAATTGTCTTTATTTATCGCGATGAAGTGTATAATGACGACAGTCCGGACAAAGGGATTGCAGAAATCATTATCGCCAAACAAAGAAATGGCCCAATTGGTCGCACAAAAGTAGCCTTTTTGGGTAAATACACCCGCTTTGAAGATCTGGCGTTTAGTGGCTATCAGGGTGGTGGTTAATATGTCACGTCCCACAAGGATCGAGATTGATACTGCTGCCTTAGAACATAATGTACGTAAAATACGCGCTTGCGCTCCGGGTACACGGGTGATTGCTATGGTCAAGGCGAATGCCTATGGATGTGGCATGTCTACAGTTTTGCCTGTATTGGCAGAGCATGTGGATGCTTTGGGTGTGGCCTGCTTAGAAGAAGCAATCGCGGTACGCAAATTAGGTATAGATTGTGATTGTGTGCTTTTTCAGGGCATATTTAGCCAGGAAGAGTGTCGATTAATGAGTCAGTATCGACTCGAATGTGTAATACATAATCATGCT
>CANNIJ010000108.1 GCA_947505025.1 Legionellaceae bacterium
AAAATGACCCTAAAAACCCCAATCAATACCATGCTTGTTCCAATTAAAGTAATGATTAAGGTCCATCCTAACTCAAACCCATCAGCGAACATTAAAGATAAACTTCCGAAGATAGTGGGAAGTACTCCACCCATGATGTAGCCAGAATCTGATTTCACCATGTGCTTCGCCATATCGCGAGCATCCTCTAGATTAAATAAAATACCTAAAGAAAGTATTACTGACACCAAACCAAACCAGCGAGCGAATATTATATAGGTCATAGTAGCAATCCCTTGTAATTAAATGTTTAACCCGATACATTGTTTGTATTTTATGTCAAATCGTATCATAATGCTAGGATACAAGAAAGTATGGCAACCAGGAGTGTTTATGGCCGCAGATACCCGAACTGCTTTAATTAATAAGCATATCTTTCACTGGCTTCTCAAAATCATTTTAATCATTTCAGGCTCTCTGATACTGCTTTCTTTAAGTGGCTGTAAAGAGCACTTCATTGGCATGCTTAATCCCAAGGGAATCATTGCCTACGAACAGCGCAAATTGTTTTTTGATACTTTGGCTTTAATGTTGATTGTGGTTTTACCTGTCATAATCATGAGCATTACCTTTGTTTATCACTATCAGGAATCACACCGTACCAGGGACTATAAGCCGAACTGGGGTCATAGCTTTTATTTGGAAATATTATGGTGGGGCATTCCCTGCGCGATTATATTGGTCTTAGGCACTATGACCTGGAAAAAAACTCATGAATTAGATCCCTATCGACGAATTGGATCGCAGGATCAAAAACCCATGTTAATTCAAGTGATCGCGCTGCCCTGGAAATGGCTATTTATTTACCCAGAACAAAATATTGCGACGGTCAACTACCTTAAAATTCCAGTAGGTCAGCAAGTTGAGTATTGGATAACAACCGATAACGTTCCAATGAGCGCCTTCTTTATTCCCCAGTTAGGCAGCCAAATTTATGCCATGGCTGGCATGCGGACCCGCCTGCATCTTTTAGCAAATGAACCCGGCGTTTATGATGGTTTAAACACGCAATACAATGGAGATGGATTTTCAGACATGCATTTTGAAGTGCATGTCGTTGAGCCTCAGGCGCTACAACAATGGTTTACAAAAGTAAAAAAATCGCCTAACGGGTTAACAGACGCTGCTTACAATCAGTTGTTATACCCCTCAACCGCTGATAAACCAAGTCTATTCTCGGGCGTGCAAAATGACCTATTTAATAAAGTAATAATGACTTATATGACCAGTATAGGCCCGGCCCACCCACGTGAAAATACCATTAAATTCCATAAGGAATAGTTATGTTTCAAAACTTAATACTCGGTAAATTGACCCTTGACGCCATACCTTTTCATAATCCCTTTGCTATGGGGGCAGGGGTATTTATGGCACTAGGATTTGTAGGAGTCCTGACCTTACTGACGGTACTTAAAAAATGGTCCTATATCTGGAACGAATGGGTGACCTCGGTTGATCATAAAAAAATTGGGATTATGTATTTAATCTTAGCCTTTGTGATGCTGCTACGCGGTTTTTCAGATGCGCTCCTAATGCGGGCCCAACAAGCCGTTGCCGCGGGGGATGCCGTGGGGTTTTTGCCCCCAGATCATTACGATCAGATTTTTACTGCTCACGGCGTTATTATGATTTTCTTTGTTGCTATGCCGCTTGTTTTCGCCTTACTCAATATGATAGTCCCTTTACAAATTGGTGCACGGGATGTGGCTTATCCCTATTTAAATTCACTTAGTTTTTGGCTAACTTTTATCGGGGCGATGTTGTGCAATATTTCCCTGGTGGTAGGGCAATTTGCATCTACGGGTTGGCTTGCTTATCCTCCCTTATCTGAGTTGTATTATAGTCCTGACGTGGGTGTTGATTACTATATTTGGTCCTTACAAATCGCAGGCGTTGGGACCTTGCTTGCGGGAATTAATTTTATTGCAACCATTTTGAAAATGCGTTGTAAAGGCATGACGTTAATGAAAATGCCCGTTTTTGTTTGGTCTGCTTTGTGCGCCATGATTTTAGTTGCCCTTGCTTTTCCTGTATTAACCGTAACACTTGCTCTTTTATCGCTAGATCGCATGCTCGATATGCATTTCTTTACTGATTTTGCAGGTGGAAACAGCATGATGCATATTAAGTTAATCTGGGTATGGGGACACCCAGAGGTTTATATCTTAATTCTGCCAGTGTTTGGTATTTTTTCTGAGGTGGTGGCAACGTTCAGTCAGAAAAAATTATTTGGTTACACAACTATGGTATGGGCGATCGCAATGATAACGTTCTTATCCTTTGTAGTGTGGCTACACCACTTTTTTACTATGGGTGCGGGAGCAGATGTTAATTCCTTTTTTGGAATTGCGACTATGATTATTTCCATTCCTACGGGAGTTAAAGTATTTAACTGGTTATTTACTATGTTTAAGGGCCGAATTATCATGGCAACCCCCATGCTTTGGGTAACGGCCTTTTTTACCACTTTTGCAATAGGTGGGATGACCGGCGTCATGATGGCGGTACCTCCAGTTGATTTCCAAGTTCATAACAGCTTATTTTTAGTGGCTCACTTTCATAATGTGATTATTGGTGGTGTGCTATTTGGAGCTTTTGCCGGGATAACCTACTGGTTTCCAAAGGCTTTCGGATTTCGTTTGGATGAGGCCTGGGGTAAACGAGCTTTTTATTTTTGGGTTGCCGGGTTTTATTGCGCTTTCATGCCGCTGTATGTTTTGGGCCTGGATGGATTTGTGCGTCGAACCAACCATTATGCGAACACCATGTATCAACCCTATTTGATTTTTGCAGCAATGGGAGCTTTGTTGATTTTAGCTGGTATTGTTTTTCAGGTTATTCAGCTAATTGTAAGCATAAAAAACCGCCATATTCTTCATGACCGGACAGGTGATCCCTGGAATGGTCGTACATTAGAGTGGTCGGTTGCATCACCAGCTCCTTTATATAATTTTGCTAAATTACCTAAAGTAGAGGCACTCGACCAATTTTGGGTGGACAAGGAACATCACAGGGCAGAGGGTCACATTCACCCTAAAGAAATTCATTACGACCCAATTCATATGCCCAAAAATACATCGGCAGGATTTATTATTGCACTTTTTTCTGGCTTAGCAGGATTCGCTTTAGTTTGGCACATGCTTATCCCGGGAATTATTGGTTTACTTGGAGTTATCTCCACCGCGATTGCTCGGACGTTTTCAAATGACGTTGATTATTATATCGATGCTGAAACAGTCAAAAAAACTGAATTAGCTCATTTTAGGGAGCTTGTGTAATGCATAATGAAGACGCCTTAGCTGAGGCACCTCATCATGACAGTGATTCAATTGATGTATTTGGTTTTTGGATGTATATACTGACGGATTGCATTTTATTTGGTGCTTTATTTGCAACCTTTTTAGTATTAAATAACCCAGGATACCCGGGACCTGTACTTAAGAATTATGTCAATTTACATGATGTACTCATTGAAACATTTCTCTTGCTAATATCTAACTTTACTTTTTGTTTGGCTATTTTAAATTTATATAAGGATAAACTACATAAAGTTCAGCTATGGCTTGGTATGACCTTCTTGCTTGGTGCTGGTTTTATAAC
>CANNIJ010000109.1 GCA_947505025.1 Legionellaceae bacterium
TGTGCTTAAAATTTCCAGGCCAACGCTATATCGATACTTGGCATTATAGAAAAAGGTTCAACCCCCCCTCGTCATGACCAATAAAATCAATGAGTTATGAGCAATAACCTTCTTAATAAAAATTTCCGGGTACACTTAATTGAAGTTGACCAAGTTTTTTCGATTCGTAGAGACCATCCATCAAGCGGACTGGACAATTAATGACTTAACTGAAAGCGACCACGGGTTTCAGGCAAGCGATAGTGCAGCCTTTTAGATCAGCAAACGAAATCAATTAGGCATTTGCATCAACAATACTATTCAAAACAGCCGCTAATCTGCATGCTGCTAATGCTGCTCGGCGTGCGGAGACTCTTTGCGCAACCGCCATGTAATCTGGACTGGTAGTTCCATTTGTTGAATATGAATACGCATATTTAATTGCTAAAACATTAGATTCTTTAGCCCACTTTTCTGGATTTAAAGTATTTTTTGATGATTCACAAGGGTAACTTTGAGCTAGTTTGCTGGCTAATTGTTTTACCTGCTTAGCGTGCAATTTACCCGACCATAAGCCAGCACCTCGATCCCAATAAGCATGTAAATTATTGGCCACATGGTTGTGCTTTAAACGCACTAGATTGCCTCCGCGATCACCCTGGGGATATTCTGAACTAATACGCGTTATTGCGTGTAATGGCTGATGAATGTCGCCGATCAAATGCAGTATAAAACGTAAAGCTATGCCTTTTTCTAACATGTTGGCTTCTTGCATATTTAGACGATACACAGCTTGATGGATTGCCCATACCACATTTATATGCTGGGGCTGCGGTAAATTTATTGCAGTTTTTTCTTGGGTAAACGGCAGGTCAATATAATGCATCTGACGGATGATTTTAAGCTTTGGAGAATATAACTGATCCAACCACACAGATGACTCAACAAAACCACGCCGTGCATATGCGTGATTAAGCGCCCGATTATAACTTAACAGAACGGCCTTAGATCTGGGCGTCAATTTATCATAGGCCATTTGAGCAATCACGCGATGACCAACGCTATTCCAAGCAAAAACTCGTGTAAAAATCATCAGCAGCGCACATAATACTATGAAACGATGCCTTTGTTTATTCAATTAAAAATCTCACTAATCTAGAAAAGGCGACCACGCTGGTTCTTGTATGTCCCCATCACGGAGTGGCAATCTATGCTGCACATGACCGTCTAATGACACCATCGCTAAAACCCCCTGATCTTGATAGCGTGTTGCATATAAAACTAAACGCCCATTAGGAGAAACTGATGGTGACTCGTCCATCTGAGAATTTGTTAATGGCATAACACTGGTTTGATCACGTGCTTGTACGCCAATATTAAACTGTTTGTCTTCACGATGTAGCATTACAATAAAAGACTGATCAGGAGTGTATGATGCACGTGCATTATAATTTCCGTCAAAGCTCAAACGAGTTATTTGTCCATTTGCCAGCGTTAAGCGATAAATTTGCGGTGAACCGCCACGACCTGAGGTGAATAACAAGAATCGGCCGTCTGCCGAATAACGTGGCTCCGTATCGATTGCAGTACCAAAGGTTAATTGTTTCATTAAACCATTAGATAAGTCTACCGAGTACAATTTAGGACTGCCACTTTTTGACAGTACTACCGCCAAATGATTCCCATCAGGCGACCATGCTGGGGCACCATTAATTCCGGTAAAACTTGTAAGTAACCTTCTTTGTCCGGTGGAAATTGTCACGCTAAAAATTTGTGCGCGTTTCTTCTCGAATGATACATAAGCTAACTGTCGACCATCTGGCGACCAAGTTGGAGACATGATCGGCTCAGATGACTCTAATAAACGTCGGGGATTCTGCCCGTCCATATCAGCTATTTCTAAAGAATATTTAGTTTTATTAGATGTTCTCTGAACTAAAATATATGCAATACGCGTTGAAAAAACTCCACGCTCACCGGTTAAAGTATGATATACCTCATCGCTTAAATGATGAGCCAATGCATGTAATTGACTGGCTTCAATTTGATAGCGCTTGGACAATAACAATCGCGCTTGACCTACCGGCTCTCTTAGTTCAAGACGAACATCTATACGATTACCACCTAATTGATTTACCTGACCTGAAATCACACTGTCAGCACCTGCTCGCTGCCAATATCCAGCTGAAGAAATTGGTTCAGTTACCATTGGTTGAATAACGTTAAATTGCCCGGAAAAAGTCAGATCATCTTGAATGACTTTGCGCAGTAATTTGGCAGCAGGATCTGTACCAAATGCATTGATACCCACCGGCAAAGCTGCATTTGTACCTTGGGTTAGCTCCAAATCAACCGCAAAAACTCCGTGAAGCATTAATAAACAGAAGCTTGTACATAGAAATCTTTTTATCACCTTTGACCTCCCTGCTCCGGACGAACTGTTAGACTGATGTCTCTAAATATATTAAATGTAGCAATATCAACCGGTACTGGCAGCGGGCTGGCCTTGTAAATAGCTAATTGAGCCGAGCGATCCAGCAATGAATCACCACTACTATGAATCAAACTTACCTCTAATACAGTGCCATTAGGCGCCAAACGTATATGGAACTTACTTGCCAACTTGGAGTCAGCATGCTCAGGCAAAATCCATTGTCGTCCAATAGCCTGAAGGATCATTGCTTTATATTTATTGACTTCACCAGTCATCCGCGTTTGTTTAGCCGCCGCTAAAGCAATATTTTTAGTATTTTCTGCGCGTTGTGCTGCTGCAGACTCAGCTGTTTTTTTTGCTAGTAAAGCTTTTTCAACATTTTGTTTTGCTAACTTCTGATCATTATTTTTTTTAATTTCCAGTAAGCGCTGAACTTCATGTTGTTTTTGCAGCGCAACTTGTTCTTGTTGCATTGTTTTTAATTGTTTTTCTTGATTTTTCTTTAGTACTGCCAACTCTTTTAAAGCATGTTCTTCTTTTAGCCGCTGTTGCTCACGTGCGTGAGCTAAATTTATCGCTTCTTGTTTTAGTTTAGCTGCCTCTTGCTGTAGATTGGCTAATTTCTGTTGTTCTGCAATTCTTTGTTGACGTGCAGCTTTAGCTTGTTGCTGTAACTGCAACTGATGTTGTTTTTCTACAAGTTGTTGTCGAGATTTTTCTTCTTTCAACTGCTGTACTGCAGCCATAACCTGTGTTTGATTTACACTGACTGCATGTATTATCTCAGTGCTCACTTGCTTTTGCTCAGTCTGGCCTTGCTCATTCTTTGTATCCAAGCGCATCACAGGACGTGAGCTAGAGGATTCATACATCAACATAAATATCAAAGACACATGAAATACCAGCGCAAATATCATAGATAAACGGTAACTACGCTCATTCATCATCCTCGATCCTCCAATGCCAGCGCTGATGACTCAGTGATCAAACCAACTTGTTTGGCACCGGCTTGTGTCAGTAAACTCATGGCATGTACAACTTTACCGTATGGCACCCCTTGATCACCCTTAACTAATACCGTTAATTTCTGTCCAGACTGACGTGCCAACTCTATTTCTGCGGCTACACGCACCATCAAATCTTCTGGCATAATTGGTGCATCTGGAGTCTTACAAATATTCAAAAAA
>CANNIJ010000110.1 GCA_947505025.1 Legionellaceae bacterium
ACTTTGGACTGGCCCATGAAGAGCAAGTTAAATTAGTTCATTCATGCCAAGACGCGCTGCTCAAAGAACAAATTACGCTGATAGATTCCGTGGTTGAGAGCGAAAGTGTAATATAAGTAGCGATCTAATGTGTATTGGTCTATTCTGGTAGCAATTGAATTTACTGCCGGATTGCCACCGTGTCAAAACAATATCGTATTATTTTTGAATGCTATGAATCCTCTCCCGAGGCAGAGCAGGTTTTATCAAAAACTATAATGATGGCAGGCTCGATAGAGAAACCAGAGGATGTATTTAACTTTGGATTCGCACATCTAGAGCAAGTTAAATTGGTTCATTCTTGCCAAGATGCGCTGCTCAAAGAACAAATTACTCTGGTAGAGTCTTTGGTTGAGAGCTGTCCTAATTGTCAGGATAGAAAGCTGGTAAAATATGGGAACCGGCGCTCTGATTATCATGATGTTTTCACCGATCATAAATTAACCATTGGCAGAAAACGTTGTCCTGACTGCAACTACGAACCTGGATCCACGATTAAAACCGTACTCGGTCACTCCATGTCGGCTGATTTAGTTAAGTTACAAACTGAACTTGGTGCAAACCATACGTATCGCGAAAGTGAGCAGATATTTTGCATGTTTTCACGGTCAAAACGCTATATCAATAACCATGATCGCATTAAACATACTGCTGAGCGGGTGGGTAGCCAGGTGGGAGCACTGCATCATGTTGAAAGCACCGTAGCCTTATCTGGGATAGCTGAAGAGCTCATTATCAACGTAGATGGCGGTTATATTAATACGACTGAATCTGGTAAACGCAGCTTTGAAGTCATGACAGCAGTGATTTATCGGCCAGAAGCCCAGGTCATCAATTATAAAGGAACCCGTAATACATTAACCAGCAAACATTGTGCAGCGTCAGCGCTGGATGACGGCCACCAGCAGATGATTAATAACACAATTGTTGCTGCTCTAAATGCGCAGGGTTGCGCATTATTGGTTAGATAACAAGCGTTTCATCTGCTCCATTGATATAGTAGTCTCAGTGCCATTTTTTTGCTCGTACTCACCGCTTTTCCAAGCATGACCATATACCACCTCATAACTCAACGGATATTGTGCGTCTGCTGTCTGTAATGTGTTCATTGCTGTTGAGAATCTTTGCCAGGCATTGCGACCAGTTAAACCTGGATTGCGTTTGCGATTGATATGACGTACGCCCTGATCTTTCAACGAATGTAATAATTGAGATAAAGTGGGGTAATGTACTGTGAGCATTTCCATATCAACTACTGGATCGGTATATCCCTGAGCAAGTAATGCATCACCTATATTATGCAAATCCATAAAGTCATTAACATGTGCGTGCTGATCTGCCAGACTAAAAGCGTACCGCAACTCCATAAAGGTATCAGGCCCAAGAGTTGTAAACATCAAGCAGCCGCCAGGTGCTAATACTCGATACAACTCGCGCAGCAAAAAATCCCAAGAACTGGTCCAGTGCAGTGCTTGATTAGCAAAAATCAAATCAAACTGCATGTCGGCTATCGGTAATGCGTGCATATCAGCATTTACCAATAACTGTTCTGATGCTCCACTTGATTCTTTTGCTACCGATAGCATTTCTAATGCAAAATCCAAACCTATTATTTGTGCATTTGGGTAACGTTGCTTTAAACTCTGAGAAAAAATCCCCGGCCCACAACCTAAATCCAATATATAACGTGGATCAAGTAACATATAGTCTAATCTTGCGAGTAAACGCAGACCTATCTCATGCTGAACAAATGCGGCACGTTTATAATCGTGCGCATGTACATTAAAAGCATTGCGAATTTCATTGATTACATTCATTATCTGCAGGCCAGCGTCCAAAAAAAAAATTATACCACATATGCTACGACTACCTACCATCTGTTTCCTTTGTCACCAATATCATCGAGATAAATATACTATTTGCTCAACATGTATAACTGAACTGCCTGTGCTAGGACCAGCATGCCCTACATGTGCTAACCCATGCGCAGATCAGATGGATTTAAACCAAGATTCAACACGCACAAGATTACCCTGCGGCAAATGCTTGAAAGATAAACCTTATCTTGACCAGGTTATTGCTCCCTACCGTTTTGAAGAGCCGTTACGCACTCTGCTGCATACTTTTAAATATCGTGAAGGCTTATATTTAGCTGATTTAATCGCGCATTTAATGTTGAATACAGAAAAAAGTTGGTTAAATACTACTGAATGCTTGATCCCTATCCCAATGCACAGTAAACGACTCAAGCAACGTGGTTTTAATCAGGCGGCAATTCTTGCACACACCATAGGCCGTTCACTAGATATTCCCTACAAGCTAAACACATGTAAAAAAACCCGCAATACTCAGCCGCAAGCTGAATTAACGGCGAAGGAACGCGCACATAATCTCAAAGATACCTTTAAGTCCAACCACATACCCTGCAAAAACGTGACCCTGATTGACGACTTAGTAACCACCGGTCACACTGCAAATGAGGTTGCGAAGACCCTTAAGGAACAAGGCGTTTCCACAGTGAGCTTATGGTGTTGTGCCAGAACAGTTTGTCTTTGATTGAACATAGTCTATGCTTATAATGAATCTTATATAAAATCAACTATATCTAAGGAGCAAATCATGGCAAAAGGCAGAATAAGTCCGTTGGCCCTGGGTATGGCCATGGGAGTCACCTGGGGTGTATCAGTATTGTTGATGGGATTAATCGCCTGTTATCTAATGTACGGCATGGCTTTTGTTTCAGCAATGGGCACTGTATATACTGGTTACGACGCATCCATAGCCGGCAGCTTAATGGGCGGAGTCATTGGCTTTGTCGATGCATTCGTTGTTGGTTCAATTATTGGATGGTTATATAACTTATTTTCCGGTTCTAACAAGTAGCCAATGGGATGGCTGTATCATTCCAATGCCACCAGGGCTGTCGCATGATAATTTGATCAATCTGCTGTAGGTTGGGCCTTGGCCCAACAATATGGTTATTAACCTTCGGATTAATTTGACGAATAGTTAGAAATAAGATCAAATGCCACTCGAATTTTGATCCGGTGGCATGATGCATGAAATTGTAGACATAGGATTTGACGTTTATTTTTCTAAATTACCCGATCCACGTATTTCCAGCACCTCGTTGCTAGTTTTATAACGGTGCAACCACCATGTTTGTGAATTTTTTGACCTATTATTTAAAGCGTATCAATCCAATCCCACCGGTGTTTATTATGTTGTCAGATGATTGTAAATTTAGCCACCTGTGAACATCGTTTAACAACAGGATCCCATGGCACATAAATTAAGGCCAATTTTAAAAATGAATGATGCGGCTCTGTCGTTTAGGGTGGTGGTTTGCAAAAGTGCCTGAGGTTAATCATGGTGTAGGCCATGAGCTTCATCGCGTAGTGATGAATGCTGTGGTACTCAAATCGCAACAGTAACCGATTGAATTTATCCTCCCATGATAACACAAGTTCAATGGTAATGTGCGGAAAGATAAATTC
>CANNIJ010000111.1 GCA_947505025.1 Legionellaceae bacterium
CGCCGCATTTTGTTCATGCCTACAGATAACCACCTGAATGGGGAGGTCGACTAAGGCATTGAAAACATTGAGAATATATCCGCCGGGAATACCAAAAACATGGGTCACCCCATGGGCAAACAAACACTCAACCAATAATTGCGCGCCATTTTTCGTCATTTTTATGGATTATGATTTTTTTAATGTATTACAAGTATAGTATCCGTTGATTAAAGCGTGTTGCCACTTCATTTAAACTTCGCTGTTACACATCCCAAATAGTTCACCCATCGTCATTTTTAACCAAAATCTCACTTTCGTTAGCTCCAGGAGCGCAACCATTTTGTCATCATTTAAAAATTTTACAAATAGTATCACGATAACCGGCAAAACACGTTGCGTAATAAATGTGCGCCGAATATCTAACCCCGATATAACATCACGTGGTGATGGCCGGGAAAAGATATATTTGATCGACAACGATCGTGATGTTTTTTTATCGATCTCGAGCCTGGTATATAATAAATTTAATTGGCAAATCCACGCCTATTGCTTAATGAGCAATCACTATCATTTATTGTTGAAACACCCAGACCCAATTTGTCGAAAGGGATGCCATATCTTAATGGTGTCTACACGCAGCGTTTTAATCTGCAGGTATCAAATCCAGGATTTCAGTTATATCCCTGGGCCACCATACTCCTACGAAGTGCTGGCAATACATGATTATGAAAGCCCAAGTTCGGCTCGAGATGATGCGCTAAAATTGGCCAATTCTAGCGTTGGTTACGGTATGAAAGATCTACCCCCCCCCGCTGGGTTATCTAAAACTTCCCAAAACAACACTATCTGTGCAGCGAAAATTAGAGTTGATTTTAAGTGACAGTAAAAAATAGTTTTAAATCACCACCTTCCTGATCCGTTTGATCGCTATTAATACTGGCAGCTGAAATATCAAAACGTTGATTGAGTTGCTGAATTTGATCTTGCATCAAAGCCAATAACGACGACAGCACAATAGTCACTCCAGGTAATAATACGAAAGGCAATGGATATAGCAGTGATTTACCGTGACTGGTGGGTTGATTCTGGCATAGCGTTACACAGAGACCGCATTTAAATATTTATTGTTTGAGTAACTTAAAATTTTTTCATCTCTGGTTAATAGTGTTAATACCTCAATTCTTGCCGTAGCAACAATAATCCTGTCGGCAGGATCGCCGTGAAACTCCCCAGGCAAATAAGCACTTTCGACAGCAATGCTCGGAGTAAGGGTAATTAAATTAATTTGAGGCTCATTCAATGCCGCAGTAATCCACTCATTACAAGGTCTATCCAAGTGGATTTTATTTTTTGCCGCTAACATGCTGACTTCCCAAAGCGAAATACAGGATATAAATAAATGCCCAGACTCAGCATGTTTCTCAATTAGTGTTTGGGCTTTTACGTTTAATTTCTCGCCTAACATTAACCAAATCCAAACATGTGTATCAAGCAACAAACCGTGGTTATTCATCGGCATGCCATACGACTGCGATAGGCTGGGTAATATCGCTTAATAACGTCATAGAGCCTTTTAATTTACCGAATAATTTTAGTTTTTCCTCTGCAAAAGGAATTAATTTTGCCACAGGTTTGCCTCGTTTGGTTATAATAATGGATTGTCGGGTTTGATTGACCTCGTCCATAATATGCAAACATTTGGCTTTAAACTCTCCTGCAGGAATTGTAAGTGCAATGCGACTTGTCATGATTGTACTCTATGGTCATAGTCCTATAGTCATTTTAACGTGTGGACTATAAAAAAGCAAGCTTCAATAATATGTAGTTTGACTATTTAGACGCGTCAAGTTAACTTGACAGCCATTCTACCGGTCGCCATGGTTTTTATAATAGCATCAGCTGCGCAAAGTTTTACTCAGTGTGCACAGCTTGATACTAAAGGCTTGTAAGCAGAAGATCGGGGTTATAACTTATCTACTAAGTATACCGAACGGACTTGCTGGTTCTAATGATGATTCGAGCAAGATTAGTTTTTGATCGTATCCTGTATGCAGGTGCTACCAAATAAGGACATTAAAATGAAATTAAATTTAACAAAAATATCTACATTAGCACTGTTATTGGGTTCTGGCTCAGCAATGGCTGTTTCATGAACAGCAACGCAATGGGTTTGGCGTTGAGGGAATAAGCTTAAACTGGGAAAGGTGTCTTCCATCAGACTCTTTACAGAGCGTGTCACAATATCACAGCGAATGTTTGATAAAGTGAATTCGAAGAGTATATGAGGTCTTAAAGTAGCATTCTGAGTAAACGCTGAAGGATAAAAAAACTCAACACGTGAATACTTTCCCTCATTACGCACTGCTGGATAGCTCGCGGTAAGATTAGGAATTGTGAAGTTTGATTGAAGCTCAAGCCGAAAGGCCTTAAGCTCCTTCAGCATACTCTTCCTCAGATAGAGTCGACTTCACACGCTTCATTAAATGGGTGGTCGCTATGCCTTCACCCGAGAGGAGGCGTTGCATAGTTTACAAATTACACCCGAAGCGTTCAAGCTCGCAGCACTGAGGCTGATTAAGAAAAAGCGTTTGATACGGCCGAAACAAGGCTTTTATGTCATTGTTCCTACAGAGTATCAAACAGTAGGTGCGCCGCCAGTAACGTGGTACATCGATTCATTGATGCGATATGAACCACAAGACTATTATGTGGGACTATTATCTGCGGCTGCTTTGCATGGAGCGGCCCATCAGCAACCCCAAGTATTTCAAGTCATCTCTGTCAAACGATTTCGCACCATCGTAACGGGTCGCACACGATTACAGTGTTTAGTTAAACAGAATATTCCAGCGATAAGCTATCAGCAGCTTAAAACACCTACAGGGTATATGAACGTCTCTACACCTGAGATGACGGCATTTGATCTGGTGCGTTATGTAAAGTCTGCCGGTTACTTAAATCACGTTGCAACAATATTAAGTGAGCTACAAGAAAAGTTTGATCTCACACGCTTTACCCAATTACTAGCAACGGAAAGCTTGGAGTTACCTTATTTGCAACGCATGGGGTATTTATTAGAAATTGTCGAAGCCAACGAAGACATTCTTGCTTTGATCAAAAATTGGATTAACGAGCATAGCCCCCGATTTATCCCATTACGCGCAGATAAACCTTATAGAACTGCGCCTAAAAATTTGGATTGGCATTTATATGTAAATGAAGAGATAGAGAGCGATATATGATTCCACAAGCGTTTATTACCGAATGGCAACAGTTTGCCCCATGGTCGAGTGAAGCCCAAGTTGAACAAGACCTCGTATTGTCACGAGCGATCATTGAAATATTTTCACACCCATTGCTGGCGAGTGCATTAGCGTTTCGTGGTGGTACTGCTCTGCATAAGTTATTTGTTCAACCCGCAGCGCGCTATTCAGAGGACATCGATTTAGTTCAAATCACAGAAGGCCCTATTGGCC
>CANNIJ010000112.1 GCA_947505025.1 Legionellaceae bacterium
AATTCACCACAACCCCTATCAGTGGTACAGTCGCTAAAAACATCAATGATAAAGGCCAAGAAATCACCATCATCACAACAATTAAACCTATAATCAAGAATATGTTTTGTGCCATATCCGACAGCGCATCCGCACTCACTTGAGCAACCTGTTCAACATCATACAACATCTTAGATAGAAACTGCCCCGAGGTGGTCTGGTCATAATAATCAGCCGGCAAACATAAAATATGTGCAAATACTCGTTGACGCAAAACATTAACTACAGATCTAGCAACCCACGTCATACAATAGTTGCCGGCAGCACTGATGATCCCACGTAGCGTAACCCCGATTAAAACTATCCACGGGATCTTTTTAATAAAATCTAAATCTAGATTAATAAATCCCTTGTCAAAAAATGGACGCATCATATAAGTGAATCCAGCATCAATCATCGAGTGCAGGGCTGTTGCCAATAAACCCAATACCAATATTGGCCAAAATGGCTTAATATATTTAAAAAACCGACGATACAATGACCAAGTACTACTGATATTTATTGCTTGCATCTAAAATGTCCTTTAAAGTAAAGCTGGCATAAATGTGACATATTGTACGCGAAATTTAATAATAGCACCATATAAGAGTCGTATATAAATTAATCATCAGGCCTGGACTATATGTTAAATAACTTGATAGATAGCATTACTTTACTGGCGCACAAAACCAATCAGAATCTTCCATTGCTGGGCATCATCCTGTTGATTTTGTGGGCGGTGTTATTATTAACCCATTTAACTGGCAATCGTCTGTTATGTTTAGGGATTTATCCACGACGCTGGTTTGGTTTGCCCGGAATCTTATTTGCACCATTTCTACACGCAAATGCAGCGCATTTATTTTTCAATTCAATTCCACTAATTGTTTTAAGTGATTTTTTATTAATGCAAGGATTGCATGCATATCTACAAATCACTGCTGAAATCATGTTAGTCAGCGGTATGTTAATTTGGTGTTTTGCAAAGCAAGGTTTACACATTGGTGCCAGCGCCGTGATAACTGGTTATTGGGCGTTTTTAGTGTGTAACATGTATAACGAAGGTACTACCACCGCGATACTCCTGGGCGCAATCTCTGTATATTATTTTATAGGTATTCTATACGGGATTTTTCCAGCACAAAAAGGTGTGTCGTGGCAAGGACATTTGTACGGTCTATTAGCTGGAATATTAGTTGGTGATCATCAGATTCTACGGCAAGGATTACGGTCTATAACCGGCCATTAAACATCAGTGTAGATTATAATCTCGGCAAATAAGGACTATTGGGCTGCGGGGAGTTGCTCCAGGACCCATCTGGCCGAGCACAGCCCAGGATCAGCCCTTCTTGGCACCATCGTTAACATAAAAAATTTAACTGTTTGACTTTTTTATACCAGACTGGCAGAATAGAGTACTATAAAAGACGCTTCAACCCAAGTCAAGCTGAGTTAATCACAACTCATAAGAAGGTAGAAAAATATGCAATCAAACAACTATAAAAGCTTTATTAATAGTGGCAGCGATAAGTCCTATAGCTCTTTTTTTATGTTTTCTTTCAAATCTAGTTGCCACAGTTATCCGAACATTAAGTAATCCGAATACAGAGCATAATGCCACGCCTGTCGCTACACTCGAGCTGTGTGCGTTAGTCCAATAGATATCAAGAACTTTGGAGCAGAAGATGATGTATAAAATCCCCCTGATACTAATTATTTTACTAAGTAATACGGTGCAAGCCAGCGAGATCAATGGATGTGCTTTTTTAAGCATAGCTGTTAATAATATGACGCCATGGGCTTGCACCTTAACCCAAAAACTAGTTAAAGCTGGTAAATTAAGTGGCAGCACACAAGTTCCAACTTTTCTTCCAGCGAATAGCCAGGGCATGCCCTTTGAAATGCAGCAGCTTTTTTACGGACCTGATTTGACCCTAACATATCAGTGTGGAGAAAATCATCAAATTACTTTTAGATCACAACAAGATCTGTGTGTTTTAAGTAGTGGTAATATGGTTAGTGAAATTCTAGCCGCAACAATGATGACTGCACACTCGATCAAAGAACCTGGAAGTTACTTTTGGAGCCAGCATGGAATTATTAATTGGACTTTAGAGGCAACATAGGCTCATTCATTTCTGCTGCCAAACGCAGTCCATGTAATACCAGATCAGGTAAATGTTGATCATAGATCCCATAGCTTGCAAACAAAAAAGATAGCCCGCCGGTAGCTAAAACTTTAACCGTGGATTCGTGGAAAACATCATTTTTTATCCTGCAAATCAATTCCCTACAGGCTCCTAGAGCCCCATAAAAAACGCCAGACTGAATACTTTCAACGGTGCTAGCACCCACCACTTTAGTCACATTTACTACATCCACTGACGGTAGTTTAGCTGTATTTTTAGACAGAGCATTCAATGCCAAATGAACTCCAGGCAAAATAGCGCCACCAAGATAGTTTTTCTCCGCGTCAATAGCGCAAAAAGTGGTGGCCGTGCCAAAATCCAGGACTATTAATGCTGTATCAGGAAACAAATTGGTAGCAGCAATTGCATTGGCGATACGATCGGCACCAACATCTTCGGGTCGATCATATCGAATATTCAAGCCAGTTTTGACACCTGACTGCAAAAAAAATGGCTCGATAGAAAAATAGTTTCTACATGCTATACGTAATGACTGATCTAATGTAGGGACTACTGAGCATATAGATATAGCCAGGATCTCCTCTGGCTGGCAAGAATTTTCACGCAACACACAACGCAAAAACACACCCCATTCATCTGAAGTATTACCTTTTGATGTATGTCTAAAATGCAAAACCAAATTATTGCCGGCAAAAACCCCACCGTAAAGATGAGAGTTACCAACATCAAGACATAATCGCATACACAATTTTCCCAGCTAAAAAAATACATTATAACCGATAAAAGACAAAAATATGATATGAGCTAATGGATTTAATCAAAAAACAGTTGCAACCATTATCCTACTCGTTTAAGATCTCCCACGGAGAGATGGCAGAGTGGTCGATTGCGGCGGTCTTGAAAACCGTTGAAGGGAAACCTTCCCAGGGTTCGAATCCCTGTCTCTCCGCCAACAACAAGTGTCACTAAAAATCAAATGATTGTCCAATTTTAACAAAACCTTGGAATCCATCTAGCTTCGCATCCGGAAGTGGTCCGTCATTATAGTGATATAACCACATTTTTTCTTTTATTCCGGGATCAAGTGTCTTTAAATCGTTATAATGAGCATGTTGTTTGCTGGACCATTCAGAGGTTTCACAATCCTGGAAAATGATATCAGCTTCATTATAAATTGGCAGGAATTTTTCCGGACAAAAGCGTGAGTCTGTTGTAATGAAAATCTTTTTTGTATCTCCGTAAATCAGCAGTCCATAACTGGGGAAAAG
>CANNIJ010000113.1 GCA_947505025.1 Legionellaceae bacterium
CACGCCTGTCACCGTTAGGTGAAATCTTTGATCCTCAGCAGCAAGAAGCAATGTCAGCTCAGGAATCTGCTGAGCATGCGCCAAACACAGTCATGTACGTATTACAGCCAGGATATATACTGCACGACCGTTTGATTCGTCCAGCAAGAGTAATTGTTTCTAAACAAAAAGAAGTGTAATGACTTGAAAAGAATATTTTATTCCCCATATAACTAACAAGATCATCAATATTGGAGATTATGCAAATGGGATATACAATCGGAATTGATTTGGGCACTACCAACTCATGCGTTGCTGTAATGGAAAATAACAAGACACATGTGATTGAAAACAATGAAGGTCAGCGCACAACACCGTCCGTGGTTGCGTTTACTGAAAGTAAAGAAGTTTTGGTTGGTTTATCGGCTAAGCGCCAAGCTGTGACTAACCCAGCAAATACATTATATGCGATTAAGCGATTAATTGGTCGTCGTTTCGACGACGAAATCGTTCAGAAAGATATTAAAATGGTACCGTATAAAATCGTTAAAGCAGATAACGGTGATGCGTGGGTGCGTGTTCGGGATGAAGATAAAGCCCCACCACAAATCTCTGCTGAAGTTTTGCGTAAAATGAAAAAAACCGCAGAAGATTATTTAGGCCAACCGGTTACTGATGCTGTAATTACTGTGCCTGCATATTTTAACGACTCACAGCGTCAAGCAACTAAAGATGCGGGGCGTATTGCTGGTTTGGATGTCAAGCGCATCATTAACGAACCAACTGCTGCGGCTTTGGCTTATGGTATGGATAAAAAGCGCGGTGATGCAGTTATAGCCGTATATGATCTGGGTGGCGGAACATTTGATATCTCAATTATTGAAATTGCTGAAGTAGATGGTGAGCATCAATTTGAGGTTTTATCTACTAATGGTGATACATTTTTAGGTGGTGAAGATTTTGATTTGGCTTTAATTGAATATTTTGTAGCTGAATTTAAAAAGGAATCTGGAATTGATTTGCATAATGATCCATTAGCGTTGCAACGTCTTAAGGAAGCAGCAGAAAAAGCTAAGATTGAATTATCCAGTGCACAACAAACTGATGTAAATCTACCGTACATTACGGCAGACGCCTCAGGACCAAAACATTTCAACATGAAACTCACCCGGGCAAAATTGGAATCCTTAGTTGGCGATCTAGTAAAGCGCACAATACCACCATTAAAAATGGCTTTGAAAGATGCTGGGTTGAAAATCGACCAAATAAACGAGATTATTTTGGTTGGTGGACAAACACGTATGCCTATGGTGCAGAAAACTGTTGAAGATTTTTTTGGTAAAGAACCACGCAAAGACGTTAATCCAGATGAGGCTGTGGCAGTAGGTGCTGCGATTCAAGCCGCAGTATTGTCAGGTCACGTAACAGATATTTTATTATTAGACGTCACTCCTTTATCTTTGGGGATTGAAACCCTGGGCGGAGTAATGACCAAGCTAATCGATAAGAATACAACAATTCCGACTAAAGCCAATCAAGTATTCTCTACAGCTGATGATAATCAGTCAGCCGTGACAGTACATGTGTTACAAGGCGAGCGCGAACAGGCTTCTGCTAATAAATCTTTGGGTCGATTTGATTTGACAGGAATTCCACCTGCACCTCGTGGTATGCCTCAAGTAGAAGTTACATTTGACATAGATGCTAATGGAATTTTGAATGTGTCTGCTAAAGACAAGGCTACTGGTAAAGCACAATCAATCGTGATTAAAGCTTCTAGTGGGTTGAGTGAGGAAGAAGTCGCAGCAATGGTTACCGATGCTAAAACTCATGCCGAAGAGGATAAACAATTCAAGGCGTTGGTTGAAGTACGCAATCAAGCTGATGCATTGATTCATCAAAGCGAAACAGCATTAAAAGATTTATCTGCAGAAATGTCTGATGATGAGAAAAAAGATATAGACACAGCAATTAGCGAGTTGAAAGACGCGCTAAAAGAGAATGGAAAAGAAAAGATTGAAGAAAAAATCTCAGCATTGAGCAGTGCTTCAGCGAAGATGTCTGAACGCGCTTATGCAAAGAAATCAGCTGAAGCAACGCCAGATGACACCCAAGCATCAGCCGCACAACCAGATGCTGGTGTTGTAGATGCTGAATTCGAAGAAGTTAAGGATGAAGGCAAACAATAGATAGTTTTTTGAATGGCATGGTTTGCATACGTGCAGATCATGCCATTTTTTATTGCCGTCTAAGTTTTGATGTGAGATTTTTGAATGAAAAATACCGATTATTATGAACTTCTTGGTTTGAGTCGCAGCGCAGAACTAGCAGAAATTAAAAAAGCTTATCGTAAATTAGCGATGAAACATCACCCAGACCGTAATCTCAATGACTCTGGGGCTGAAGAGAAATTCAAAGAAATTCAACGTGCTTATGCGGTGTTATCCGATCCTAAAAAACGCGCTGCATATGATCAATTTGGTCCTGAAGGAGCTGAGTCGGCAGGTGCTGGCGGCGGCTTTGGTGGTTTTGGTGGCTTTGAAGATTTATTTGAAAACTTTTTTTCTGGTGGACGTGGTGGTGCATCCGGGCAAACACGCGGTCAACGTGGATCTGATTTACAATTCAATGCTGAGTTAACCCTAAAAGAAGCTGCATCTGGCAAGGAATTACAGATTACTGTACCCCGACATGTTGCGTGTACCTGCTGCGACGGATCTGGCGCAAAAAGCGGCAGCAAACCAAAAAGATGCGTTACATGTAACGGTATAGGACAAGTGCGTATACAGCAAGGATTCTTTTCAATTCAGCAAACTTGCCCTGACTGTCGCGGCGAAGGCTCGGTGATTACCGATCCATGTCCAGATTGCCGTGGTGCCGGCAGAGTGCGCGTTAGTAAGAAAATTACGATCAATATTCCTGCGGGCGTGGATAATGGTGATCGTGTACGTTTAAGCGGTGAAGGTGAGGCGGGTCTACATGGTGGAGGATCCGGTGATTTGTACGTGCAAGTTAGCGTAAAACCACATGCGATTTTTGAGCGTCATCAAGCTGATTTACATTGTGAAGTTCCGATTGGATTTGTCACAGCAGCGTTAGGTGGTACCATTGAAGTACCAACACTTGAAGCGCGTGTGAGTCTGAAAATCCCAGCAGAAACACAAACCGGCAAGTCTTTTAGACTACGCGGCAAAGGCGTGAAATCTATTCATCAGCATGGCGTGGGAGATTTGATTTGCAAAGTTGTAGTAGAAACTCCGGTAAATCTATTAAAAGAACAAAAAGAGTTATTAAATCAGCTAAAAGATTCTTTAGACAATAATCAGGACAGTCACAGCCCGCGCTTTAGTCGTTGGTTTGATGGCGTGAAG
>CANNIJ010000114.1 GCA_947505025.1 Legionellaceae bacterium
CCTTGGATAAAGGGTATCTTGATTACTGCAGCAATAGCACTTCCCTGGTATATTTTGGCAGAATTGAGAACGCCAGGATTCTTGAATTATTTTATTGTAGGAGAACACATCAGTCGTTTTTTAAAACCCGGTTGGGCGGGTGATAAATACGGATCGGCTCATAATGAGCAATGGGGGATGATTTGGATTTATGCTGTAGCCGGTATTTTCCCCTGGAGTATTCTTGTTTGCTCATGGCTAGTTAGATATTGGAAAAAAATTCCTGCTTTCTATCATAACGATGCAGATGGATGGATGAGCTATTTGTTCCTTTGTATGATCGTTCCACTTATCTTTTTTACTTTTGCCTCTAATATTATTTATCCTTATGTGTTTCCTTCTCTGCCCGCATTTGCTTTGTTGTTTTCTGAAATCTGGAATCGTTCGAGTACTGTGCTAAAGAGCGGTCAATGGATACTTGGATTCTCCTTAGTTTCTGGCGTACTATTTTTGGTGGTTACCTTGGTTTTTCAAATACTGCCTGAACAGGTTGCTAAAACTCAGAAGCCGATTATTATCGCCTGGCTTAATCAACATCCAGCAGCAGGAAGTCATCTCATTTATTGGGATTATAGGCCTGAGAATTCCGCACAGTTTTATTCAGCAGGTCAGGCGAAGTCGACTAAGGATGTGGGGGGGCTATGCCAATTACTATCAAACAAACTCATTAACTACGTGGTGATTAACTCGAAAGATGTGTCAGAAATTCCAAGTGATTTATTTTCCAAATTTATTGTAGTGAAGCAAGTGATTTTTAAAAATAACCTCATGCTATTAGTTCGAAGCCCCGTGTTGCGTTGTTAGGGACCTGAAAATAAATAATATCCGCGTTCCCAGATCTCCTAATCCGTGTTTTTTACGGGCAACTGTTTTCCAGCAGTAACCATATGCTCCAGCATATCTGCATCTACTGCCTCACTAAAATAAAACCCCTGCCCTATAGGACAATTTAATGCATTTAATATATTGAGCTGTGATATTTGCTCGACTCCCTCAGCAACTACCGATAGTTTCCCCCAGTTTCAGGAAAGATGTCGCGTCTGAATTAAATTAAATTCAAGGGGCGGAATTGGAGTTCCTGATGAGACAAGTTACAAAATATACAGATGCGATCAAAGCCAGTGTGTTATCTAAAGTATTAGCGCCTAATAGCCCCGGTGTTATAGAATTAGCCAAAGAATTTAATATACCTAAAGCGACTATACACACATGGGTGTTCAATATGAAGAAGAAAGACATTAATAAAGAGTCGCCTCAACAACGCCCGAAGGATCAATCAGCAACGTCTAAATTTCAAGCCGTAATCGATACAATGGGTAAAACAGAGCAAGAACAAAGTGCATACTGTAGAACACAGGGGATTTATTCTAATCACATAGAGGATTGGAAACAGCAGATGCTGGAGAGCCTTGGTGCCGTTAGTACGACAAGTAGTGCCTCCAGTACCAAAGAAAGCAAGGCTGCAACTCAACAAATGCAAGACGAGATGAAGCAATTAAAGCGGGATTTAAATAGAAAAGATAAAGCGTTAGCTGAATTAACTGCTTTGCTTATACTCAAAAAAAAAGCGGACTATCTCTGGGGGGACAGCGAGGACGATTAATAGCTGAGCAAGATAAGATTGCAGCAATTGCGTTGCTAGAAGAAGCCTGCGCTTCTGGGTGCAGGCTCAAACCGGCGTGTGAGCTTCTAGAGCTTGATATACGTACATTGCAGCGGTGGAAAAAAGAAGATGGCATTAAGGATAAACGTCATGGGCCACTTATCGCACCGCGCAATAAGCTCACCGATGTTGAGCGTGCACATATCCTTGCAGTTGTAAATTCAGCGGAGTATCGTAACCAGCCACCCAGTCAAATTGTACCCAACCTCGCCGACAAAGGGGTGTATATTGCGGCAGAATCAACAATATACCGTGTGCTTCATGCAAATAAGATGATGAAGCATCGCAGTGCGGCACGCCCCAGAACACACAAGAAGCCGGATGAACTTAGTGCCAGGAGACCTAACCAGCTGTGGTCTTGGGATATAACCTATTTAACCAGTGACATACGCGGTAAATATTTTTATCTTTATCTATTTTTAGATATTTTCAGCAGAAAAATTGTTGGTTTTGATGTGTTTGATGAGCAGTCAGCAGAGCATGCGTCAGAGGTAGTGTCTACAGCGTATATGACAGAGAACGTGCGTGCTGGTGAGGTTACGTTACATGCAGATAATGGCGGTCCTATGAAAGGCTCGATGATGCTAGCAACCTTGCAAAATTTAGGCATGACACCGTCTTTTAGTAGGCCATCTGTAAGCAATGACAATCCGTATTCGGAGTCAATGTTTAGAACATTAAAGTATTGCCCGCAATATCCTGACAAACCATTTAAGTCTACTGAATTGGCACTGGAATGGGTTAGGAAATTTGTTGATTGGTACAATAATGTCCATCAACATAGTGGCATTAATTTTGTAACGCCAAATGCGCGTCACAATACAAAAGATAAAGAAATATTAGAAAAAAGAACTCAAATATATAAGCTTGCCAAGCAGAAAAATCCTTGTAGATGGTCTGGAAAAGTTCGTAATTGGGATCGTGTGGAAGAGGTGTTTCTAAACACTAAACGAACAGATTGTAAGACCGCGTAAGAAATGTTTGCATTATTTTTTGATTAATATATCATGCGTTGAGTAGAACAAATCTGTTCTGCTTCACGCGACAACTATACTGAAATTTACCGCTACAATGTGACAAAGACGTCCTTCAGATTATGCCGACATTGGGATAAAAACATCATGCACCTGCGCAAAGCAACGTTAAATGATTTACCAGCGATTATTGCTCTTCTCGCTGACGATGAATTAGGAAGTACGCGTGAGCAGTTAGACACAACCATCGCTCCGCGCTATTTAACCGCTTTTGAATTAATTAACAAAGATCCCAATCAATTTTTAATGGTGGTCACTAATGAAGCCCAATCAGTTATAGGCACCTGTCACCTCACGCTTATGCCATCCCTCACCTTTACAGGTTCAACACGATTACAAATTGAAGCCGTACGCATTGCCGCATCATGTCGAGGGCAAAAAATAGGTGAATGGATGATCAAAGAAGCCATTGCTCTCGGAAAAACGCATGGCGCCAAGATCATTCAATTAACAACAAATATTAAACGCCCAAAAGCAAAATCTTTTTATGAAAAATTGGGGTTTGAATCAACACACATTGGTATGAAACTCTATTTGGATAGGGAA
>CANNIJ010000115.1 GCA_947505025.1 Legionellaceae bacterium
GATTTATGAGGTGCTTTAGGCTTCCTGTCATTCACAGGCAGACACACGGCACATCAAAGCAATCTCCCTATTCGTCAATCGTATTTAAGTTCAGTCAGGGTTGGTAACTGCCTATATGTGTAATTATAGGACATTTTCTGCGGAATGATAGGGGGATTGGTAAATATGTATGTTGCGCAAATTCTGGATTGTATTGTTATAAACATTTATGTATGAGTATATAAACACCCATGCGCATATGCGGGAGTATACCATGAGTCAAACAATACGTTGGAATGTTGCAGTTTGCCAGGATACTGATCAGGCCTTGCGAATGTTTCTGGCCAATCAGGGAGGAGGCAAAAAAGGTGATTTATCTCGTTTTATTGAGGAATCTGTGCGCACCCATATTCTGGAATTGACCGCCGCGCAAGCCAAGGCTGCCAATGCAGATATCAATGAAGATGATCTATCTGCGATTGTGAGGGAAGCTGTTGAATGGGCGCGTGATCATTAATGCGTATTGTACTCGGCACCAATCTCTTGCTAAGTGCCCTGATTTCACCACACGGTGCTCCGGATGCCATCTATCGTGCATGGACGGCAGCAAAATTTGTATGTTAATAAAGTCTCTTTTACTAAAGACTAAGAACTATAAGAGAATAAGATACGATGAACCCTATTAAGTTAAAAACAGAAGAAGATATTGAAGTAATAAAAATAAAAGCGGCCGCTGAAAATATCTCACAGGAATTGATTGAAAAACTAAATAAAAAAAATGTATTATTCCAAAAAATTTCATGGAAAAGCGGTAAACAGCATTATATCTTAACAGTAGCAACAGAATTTGGAACAAGGTTTTGTAGATTCGGTCCGGAATGCCTTTTGAGTGAAGCAGATCCAATGACAAAACAAATTAATTCCTTCTTAATTCTTCAGTTGGTTAACAAATTAGTCGCTTTGAAAAAATAATCCATTGTCTCCAATATTATAAATTGGTGGGCACTTAAAATGGGTTGTTTTTAGCTGTCTTATAAATCGAATTTCATTGGGTTAGTAGACAGTTTGTCTATTAACCGATTTTCAAGACATTTATATCCAATTATAAACCCAATTACACCCGGAACTGGATGTATTTTGAAAATATTGTTTGTTAATGGGTGTAATTGGGTTTATAATTGGGTTTATGATTAAATCAGAAAGTATTCAAATTACCCCGTCTATATTGTCATTAATTGCCAAAATAGATGAGTTTAAAGGAGCGTGGCGGGCATTAGGTACGCTTGCACCTGAACGGCTGCTAGCTTTGCGCCGTATAGCAACTATAGAAAGTATTGGTTCATCTACTAGGATTGAGGGCGGTAAATTGTCCGATATCGAAATACATAATTTGTTATCTAATCTACAAGGCAAATCTTTTACCACTCGTGACGAACAGGAAGTGGCTGGCTATGCACAAGTGATGGAGCTGGTCTTTTCTTCATGGCAAGACATTACGTTCACTGAAAATCATATTAAACAGTTGCATCAACAGCTACTCACTTACAGTGAGAAAGATGATTGGCATCGCGGAAATTACAAAACAACGTCCAATAGTATTGTTGCTTTCGATGAGAATGGCGCCCAATTGGGAGTTGTATTTCAGACAGCATCGTCCTTCGATACACCGCGATTGATGGAAGAGCTAATTCTGTGGGTTCAAACGGCTCGCAGTGAAAAAATTTTGCATCCTTTATTTATCATTGCGTTGTGGGTGGTGGTTTTTCTGGAGATCCATCCATTCCAAGATGGAAATGGTCGATTGTCTCGTGTGTTGACAACGTTGTTGCTTCTTCAGGCTGGTTATATCTATGTGCCATATAGTTCATTGGAAAGTATTGTTGAACAAAATAAGGATTCCTATTACTCAGCACTTCGGCAAACACAGGGGAGCATTCGCACAGAAAAACCAAATTGGCAGCCGTGGCTAGAGTTTTTTTTGCGTTCAGCGGTGGAGCAAGTTAGGCGATTAGAAAAAAAAATCGAACGAGAAAATTTAGTGTTAGCAGCATTGCCAGAACTTTCTCTTAACATAATTGAGTTTGCTCGTGAGCATGGGCGTATTACCATAGGTACTTCTGTAAAATTGACTGGTGTGAGTCGGAATACTCTTAAACTCCATTTTCGTGCATTGGTTAAAAGCGGGTACTTAAATCAACATGGTAGTGGTCGTGGGGTTTGGTATGAATTACGAGGATCTATTTGAAGAAGCGCACACGATGTCACAAAAGGGTATACCTCTGACGAGGCGACAGTATGAGACACTTTTTGTGTCTCAATAGAATTTTTTTTCTAGTTTTGAAGCGGTATGCTGTGAACATCTAGATTTTAATGAGACAACATCATGGCGTGTTATGGTTATGCTCGAGTATCCAGCATTGATCAAGATTATGCATTGCAAGAAAAAGCACTTCGCGCTGCTGGATGCGAAATTGTCCGTGCTTCGGTTTATCGAGCACTTGCTGAGAATGGTTGCACGGCATGATATGTGTTTGGAGAAAGAGCTAGCATGATCACACTTGAAACTCTTCATCACTGGCTTGTTGATGAACCCGAAAGCGAGCACCTGGAATTTAAAGAAGCCCATAATCAATATAATACCGAGAAATTGATGGGATATTGTGTAGCCCTTGCTAATGAGCGAGGTGGTTATCCTGTACTTGGCGTGAATGATAAGCCGCCTCGCCGTGTTGTCGGTACCGATGCATACCCAAATCCATCGGATATAGTGTTCAGGCTGATCAGCTGGATTTTCGTGTAGAGATCACGGAATTGCATCATTCTGATGGTCGTATTTTGGTGTTTGATATCCCTTCTAGGCCAAGTGGTCATCCTATGCAATTTAATGGTTGCTATCTGATGCGCGCGGGTGAATCACTGGTTTTCGGCGTATTTATTGGGCATTATGGTGTCGCAAAATAAGGGCGTTAGTCATGCAGCTAAGGATATCACGGTTCTTAACCCGGCACCCCAATCTGCTCACTTTATGGGTTAGGAAACAAAGCCTAGATAATGAACCATTAGATACAATTAGTAAATTTAATGGCTTATTTCAAGATGAATCCCACTCGAGTAACGGCAGAAAGAGTTTCCTTAACTGGGCACCAGTTTTTTCGGCCAATGCTGAGCACCATGAATAATACGTAAAATAATTACAGCGTCTTTTGCCACAAGATATGCAGCAATGTAGGGTGTTCTGTTAATAATCAGCTCCCGTGTACCA
>CANNIJ010000116.1 GCA_947505025.1 Legionellaceae bacterium
GCCATTAATTTCTTTTTCAAATATTTACGTAAATTAATATCTTGATTCAACAATTGCGCATAATTTCTATTAGCGAACCATTTCGAGTTCCAATCTTTATTAATGCCCAGTCGTATACCGATTGGATTTACTTTCTGTCCCATGGCTATTCCCCGTCAGACACTTTAATGGTGATATGGCAAGTACGCTTACAAATACGATTTGCGCGCCCCTTAGCTCGTGGACTGATACGCTTTAGTGTAGCCGCTTCGTCAACAAATACCGTACCTACTCTAAGTTGATCGATATCAGCACCGTCATTATTCTCTGCATTAGCAATAGCAGACTCTAACAACTTGAGCATCAACTGAGCACCTTTTTTCGGTGTGAACTTGAGAACATCAAGCGCCTTAGAAACGTTCATGTTCCGAATCATATCGGCTACCAGTCTGGCTTTTTGCGCAGACATCGGTGCACCTTTTAATTTTGCTGTAACTTCCATCGTCGCCTCTTACTTGCCTTTGGCTTTTCTGTCGCCAGAATGGCCTTTAAATGTACGAGTCATCGAGAACTCACCCAACTTATGCCCCACCATGTTATCTGTTATATAAACAGGAACATGATCTTTACCATTGTGTACAGCAATAGTCAGACCAATCATCTCAGGGAAAATTGTTGAGCGTCTAGACCATGTTTTAATGGGCTTTTTAGACTTGGTTGCAATCGACACTTCCACTTTATTTAACAAGTGTTGATCAATATAAGGACCTTTTCTTATTGAACGAGTCACCTTGATATCCTCTTAACAAATTATTTTTTCTTACGTCTTCTGACAATAAAACGATCAGTACGCTTGTTACTTCTTGTTTTATAACCTTTGGTTGGAACACCCCATGGTGTAACTGGATGACGTCCACCTGACGTTCTACCTTCACCACCACCATGCGGATGATCTACAGGGTTCATGGCAACACCGCGCACTGTAGGACGTATTCCTCGCCATCTTGATGCACCGGCTTTACCAAGTACACGCAGACTATGCTCGCTATTACTTACTTCGCCAATCACTGCACGACAAGTTAGCAATACTTTTCGCATCTCGCCTGAGCGCAACTTCAATGTTGCATAAGTACCTTCTTTTGCAACTACTTGGCCACTACATCCAGCACTTCGCAACATTTGAGCGCCTTTACCAGGCTTTAACTCAACACAGTGAACGGTTGTACCTAGTGGGATATTTTTTAATGGCAAACAATTACCATTACTAATGGGTGAATCATCACCACTTAGCAGCACCTGATCTTTTTCCACACCAGCTGGAGCGATAATGTAACGCCGTTCGCCGTCTTTGTAAACAAGTAATGCAATTAATGCAGTACGATTAGGATCATATTCAATACGCTCTACTCGTCCTTCAATACCATCTTTGGTACGTTTGAAGTCAATTATACGATATTGGCTACGAACACCACCGCCTATATGGCGTACTGTGATCCGACCCTGGTTGTTACGTCCACCGGTTTTATTAAGCTTTTCAACTAAGGCAGCATGTGGCTTGCCTTTATGAATGTGATGGTGGACTACACGAATTTCACCACGTTTACCAGGTGACGTTGGTTTCGATTTTATTAATGCCATCTTAATCTGCCTTATTCTGTCACTGTGAAATCAATGTCATAATCTGGTTGTAAAGAAACAAACGCCTTTTTCCAGTCATTGCGTTTTCCGCTTGTTTGCTTGAAGCGCTTTTTCTTTCCCTTCACATTCAAGACAGAGACACGTCGAACTTTAACGTTAAACAACTCTTCTACAGCAAGCTTGATTTCAAGCTTGGTTGCAGTCTTCAATACTTTAAACGTGAACTGCTTGAACTTATCAGCCATAATGGTTGATTTTTCAGAGGTATGTGGCTCTCTAAGAACCATCAATAACTTTTCAGCATTCATTGCAACTGCTCCTCTACTTTTCTGATGGCATCTTCAGTTATCAGCACCTGCTCATATCGAAGCAGATTAACCGGGTCCAAAGCATTGACATCACAAATGTCATATTGGAACAGGTTGCGCGATGCCAAATATTCAAATTCACCAACTTCACTCATAACAATCAAGGCGCTCTTTAAATCTAAGTCATTCATTTTCTTGATGAATTCCTTGGTTTTCAGTGATGCGCATTGAAAATCACTCACTACAATCAAGTTACCAGTGCGGTGAAGTTCGGAGATTATACTACGCATTGCGCGTTTGTACATTTTTTTATTAATTTTTTGTGAATAATCTCTCTTTTTAGATGCAAACGTAACGCCACCTGAGCGCCACAAAGGGCTTCTAATAGTACCCGCTCGTGCGCGACCCGTTCCTTTTTGATTCCATGGCTTTCTACCGCCACCACGAACTTCGGAGCGAGTTTTTTGAGCGCTGTTGCCGCTACGCGCATTATTCATGAAGGTTACTACCGCTTGATGCACTAACCCTTCATTATAATCATAACCAAACACTACAGGGTTAACATTCAATTGCAGGTTTGTATCTTTAGTCATGAGTTCCATAATTATTTGCCCCCTTGTTTCATTTTAACTGTGGGCTTTACTTCGACTCTAGCACCTGGTGCGCCAGGAATGGCACCTTTAATCAGGAGCAAATTACGGTCGACATCCACACGAACCACTTCGAGCGATTGTGTTGTGCAACGTTCATTACCCATATGACCAGCCATCTTCTTGCCTTTAAATACTCGACCTGGCGTTTGATTCTGTCCAATAGAACCGGGTACGCGATGCGAGCGTGAGTTACCATGCGTAGCATCTTGAGTTCGGAAATTATGGCGCTTAACCGTGCCTGCAAAGCCTTTGCCTTTGGACACAGAAGATACGTCGACAATTTGTCCATTTTCAAAAACGTCTGCGACGCTCAGAACCTGGCCCAATGTAAAACTATCAATGGAATTCAGTCGGAACTCACATAACATATCGCCAGCTTCAATGGCAGCTTTTGCAAAGTGTCCAGCCATTGGCTTACTAACACGACTTGCTTTTTTAGTTCCACCAGTGAGCTGGACGGCATTATAGCCATCTATATCAACATTTTTCACTTGTGAAATACGGTTAGGGTGA
>CANNIJ010000117.1 GCA_947505025.1 Legionellaceae bacterium
CGCCATTATGCGCTAATGATATTTCACCTGGTTTTGGAGGATTTCCTCCGCCAACCAAGGCCACAGATGAGGCCGTATGATGTGGTGCACGAAAAGTTGGTTGACGCCAGTGATGAAAAGCTAAAGGACGACCTCTAATTGAGTGAATCGCGGCACATTCCAATGCTTGCTCTTCGGAGAGTGTGGGCAATAATCCACGAAAGCGTTTTGCGAGCATAGTTTTGCCACTGCCAGGAGGTCCGCTTAATAACAGGCTGTGTCCACCCGCAGCGGCAATTTCCATGGCATTTTTAGCATGATATTGACCTTTGATATCAGACCAGTCCAAAGAATCTTCGATGTCTATGCATTGAGGTTGTGCTGCAGGTCGCTGTAGCGGCGTGTTGTTGCACATATAAGTACAAACTTCAATAAGATTGTCAGCTATATGCACATGCATATAGCCCGTTAAAGACGCTTCTTCGGCGTTACCAGCAGAGATAATTAACTGCTGGTTATCATGATGTGTAGCTAAAATCACGGGGATAATCGAAGCAACTCCTCTGAGCTTACCGCTAAGAGCTAGCTCACCAATAAATTCATGGTTGATTAATTTGTCTGCTGGAATTTGATGACTGGCCGCCAGAATTCCAATAGCGATTGGCAAGTCAAATCCACTACCAGTTTTGGGTACATTAGCTGGGGCTAAATTAACTGTAATTCTTCTGCATGGAAATTCAAAATGACTGTTTATAATTGCGCTGCGTACGCGATCTTTACTTTCTTTGACGGCGGTTTCAGGTAAACCAACAATGGTAAAGTTAGGTAAACCATTGGATAAGTGTACTTCAACAAAAACTGTGCGCGCATGGATGCCGATCGAACTGCGTGTTTTGCTAATAGCAAGATTCATGATTAAAACTCATTATTTTGGAGGTTGGATTATTTTTTAATGCTGAGTGTTGCTGGTTTTTTCCGTAAGCAACCGATCAACATTCTTCTGTAGTTGTTCTATTTTTTCTCTTGTACGTAATAATACTTTACACTGCACGTCAAATTCTTCACGTGTTATCAGATTTAATTTTGCAAATGTAGCCATTAAAATTTCTTTAAATTGTTGTTCTACATCTGCTTCAGCTTTTTTAAAGTTTTCCGGTAATATTTCACAGAGCTTTTTTGCCAGATCTTCGAAGACTTTGGGCATGGACATGATTGATCCTTTTTCAAGAATTATGATTAATCTGATTCTGGCTCATACAATAAACGTTTTTTTCAGTTACTACCATATCTAAAGAAATATCCCAGGGATCATTTGGGATTAAGTCTTGATATTGGTAGTCATAAGCAACACCCATTAAACACCTTGGGCGCTGACTAGCCATGCTACGATCAAAACAACCTCCACCACGGCCCAAACGAGAGCCAGTAGCGTCAAAAGCCACAACGGGGATTAATAGCAAATCGAGCATAAACATTTGAATAGAAACTTCGGTTTGTAATTGAGGTTCAAATATCCCCAGGGTATTCTTGACGAAAGAAGTTTCTTTATCAACACGTAAAAAAGTTAAGGTTTTATCTGTATTCATTCTTGGATAGTAGGCAATTTTATTTAAAAAAGACAATGAAGAAAATAGATCTGCCAAACTAACCTCGCCATGTAAAGCAGAATATAACCCTATATGCTGTGCTTGCTTATAAACACCAGTGTTTTCAATCTGTTTGCAGATTTGATTGGAACCGAGTTCATTGGTTTCATCTGATGAATTTTTGCGCATTAATTTAATTGATTGTCTGATCTCAGTTTTTTTAAGTATATTCATTGGTTACCTGAATGAGTAACTAACTTAGTTAGACATATATACCATGGGTGTACTAGATTACTAATCAATGTAGCAGATCTTCAATTGTCAACCGTCACTAATTTAGTATTATAATATGTTTTGATAAGCATGCAAAGTTATCGCATGATAATTCTGATCAACCTACCGATACAGCTTGGCATGACGCGATCAGCAGATTGAACAAATTATAATGCAACAGCAGTGGCTTTTTGCTCTAATCTACTTGACCGCATCGTTAAATCCATTTAATATTCGACCTAATTCCCCGGTAGCTCAGTCGGTAGAGCGGATGACTGTTAATCATTAGGTCGGCGGTTCGAGCCCGTCCCGGGGAGCCATATGTAGTATGGGATGCAGAGCATAACTGAAATAAATTATTATGTTACTTCTTAAAAACGTTCCTCTAAACGTTCCTTCTAGTATATCGCTACTCACCTTTCTTAGAAAAAAGCTAAAGAATAAAATTTACATTTGCTGTGTTTTTTAAATTTCGGAGCTTTGAATATTATATATTTTTTAGCTCAAAGGTTCCAAATTAAGAAAAAAATGTTTTTAGCGTAGCACTTTCATCACGTTTGTTACTTTCACGCGAAAAACGATACAAAATAAATATGGACTGAAACAAGTACTACTAGAGGTAGCAGGATGATAAACCACGTATTTTCTTTTGTATCACGAGAATTTGTTGATAAAAAAAACTTAATATACTGGGGAATCTTAGGGTTGTTTTTAGAAGTACTAAGTTTGCTTGGCGGGGCCAGTGTAAGTCTATACTCATTGTTATGCTCAGTAATTTTAATGGGAGCAATTGCATTTACGGGAGATGCCGTAATGCGCAGCTGCATGTTGACCAATGGTACAAATTGGATAGGGATGTCATTTGTTATCGGAATGGTGACATTATCCATTCCGATGATGTTAATAACATTAATTATTCCAATATCAGCACTATCTAGTTTTATTATCACTTTTTTATGCTTTCTATTCTTATACATATTATTACTCGTAAAAAATCCTTTGCCTCGGCTCCCAACATTTCAATTGCGGGATTTATTAATATTATTAATTCTGATGTTGATTGTCTGTTTTGCTTCAAAGATTCCAGCAGGAAGTCTTGTATCAGCACTTGCTGGAGGTAAATTTCATGCTTGGAGTGATTATTATATACATGGAGTTACTATTGATTCATTTACAAACTCCTTATC